>JAKPTH010000383.1 GCA_029571125.1 bacterium | reverse complement strand
AATAAAATAACCAGCGCAGGTCGAGCACGCATCCACGATGAATAAAAATATTATTCATATTTCGAAATTAATAAAAATCTTCCCTGGTGTCAAGTAGATAATAAAATGAAATATTTATTTCTTTGAAAACGCCCGCCCGGCAGCCGGGCGGAGACTGCCGCTCTTGCGAGCGACAGGAACAGGTAACGAAGACCGGGGACCGAAGGCCCGCAACCCGGGGGATATATGGATTATATTAAATTATTAAATAACACTTAATAAAAACATTCTGATTTTATTATACAAAGAGCGTGGGCGCTGCGGGCCTGTGCCCTGGCTCGGCCATGCGGGCTCGACCAAATTCGGGCGCCCTCAAAAACGCAAGCGTTTTTGGGGCGCCCGAACTTCAGCCACACGCCAGCGTTATCTGCCATTCGGGCCCGGGAGGGGGCGCGGCCATCCCGGCCGCGCTCATTCCATACATTTATGTGTTTTTCAAAATACCGCTTTGCTTTAAATCCCTTTCCTGCTTTTAAACTAAAATATTGTCTTTTCAAATCAATTGTATTATAATATTCACCTGAGGTAATACATGAGAACTAATATGAATTTAGACGATAATTTAGTCAAGGAAGCCTTTAAATACACGAATGTTACTACAAAAACAGACCTAATTAATATAGTTTTAAAAGAATTTATTGAAAACCATAGAAAAAAAGATTTACTTGAGTTAAAGGGAAAAGTACAATTCAATCAAAACTACGATTATAAACAAATGAGAGCTAATAAAAACAATGATCTTTTAATTTGCAACTAAATTATAGTTGCAAACCTAAAAAAATTATGCTATAATATTATCATGAGTAAAATAGAAAAATTAATAAAACGTTTTTTATCTAAACCCAAAGATTTTACTTTTCAAGAATTAAAGGCTTTGTTAAGTGCATTTGATTATATCGATGATAATCAAGGAAAAACGTCGGGTTCAAGGATAGCGTTTATAAATTTTAAAACCAAACATATTATTCGAATACATAAACCTCATCCGGGAAATGAATTAAAATCGTATCAAATTGAACTAATTTACCAAGAATTAAAGGACCAAGGAGTATTATTATGAAAGATGTTTTAACTTATAAGGAATTCATAGGCGTCATCCATTTTAGTTCAAAAGATGATATGTTTTATGGAAAAATCGAAGGAATTAATGACTTGGTTACATTTGAAGGTAACAGTGTTTCAGAACTTAAAAACAGCTTTAAAGAAGCCGTAGATGACTATATTGAACTATGTCAAAAAGCAAAAAAGGAACCTATAAAATCATTTAAAGGAACTTTTAACGTCCGTTTAACACCCGAGTTACACAAAAAGGCTTTTAAATTAGCCACAACCGAAGGTATTTCATTAAATCAATTTGTTCAAAAAGCAATTGAGCATGAAGTTGGCCAACATTTAAAACTATAATTATTCAATAAAAACATATATTTCAAGAGAATAGCAAATGAAATCAATACAAAATATTCATCCTGGCGAAATTTTACTTGAAGAATTTTTAATACCAATGAAAATTAGCGCCTATAAATTATCGCAATCAATATTTATCCCACAAGGAAGAATATCTGAAATCATACATAAAAAAAGAAGAATTACCGCTGATACCTCATTAAGATTCAGCAAATTTTTCGGAACAACAGCTCAGTTTTGGCTGGGATTACAAAATGATCATGATTTAGAAAAAGAAAAAACTAAAATCGATAATGAATTAAAATCAATAAATAAATTCGAATTACTTTATGAATAACAAGAAAAAATTACCCAATTTCAAAAACATGACTGAACGAGTAGGACAAAAATTTTGAGAAATAAATTGTTTAATTAACTTTGAAGATGAACTAAAAGAAGTCAAATTAAACTACATTAATCAAAGACCCATAAAAAGACAAAAATTTAAAAAAGAATTTTAATACCAAGCATTGATTTATATGTGTTTAAAAGAACACATCGCTAACGAAAGAAAGGCCGCTTAAATAAACTTCTCTATTTTTTATCAAATTCCTTGCATCTTAAACAGCGGCCCTCCATGGCCGCCGGGCCCGAACGGCAGATAACACGCGAATACCCGTTGCGTCGCCACCGCTCTGCGGAGGCTCCTCAGGTTCGGCCGCGCCGAAGAATAAATATCCTTGACTTTTATTCGTTTCTATCGTATAATTAAAGAAACTATTATGCGAGGTTAAAAATGAAAAACGATATTTACTATCAATACAACCCTTGGTGGGAAGAAAATTATAACCCCAACAAATATATCGCGCGTCCTTCAATTTTAGATCGCATGACTAAAGTAGCTAACGATAACGTAATAACCATCCTTACCGGTTTAAGACGAGTTGGAAAAACTACTCTTATGAAATTATTCATTAAGAAACTTATCGAAGACGGAATCAAACCGAAATACATTTTTTATATTAGCCTTGACGATTTCTTACTTAACAACAAATCAATAATTGAAGTTATTTCAGACTTTCGAAAAATTCAAAAACTCCATCTGGACGAAAAAGTTTATTTATTTTTAGACGAAATAACATATAAAGAGGCTTTTCACCAGCAATTAAAAAACATCTTCGATAACCAAAAAGTTAAGATTTTTGTTTCTGCTTCGAGCAGCTCTATTTTAAAAGACAAAAAAGCGTTTTTAACAGGCCGAGAAATTATCATTGAAGTATTACCTTTAGATTTCAATGAATATCTTGAGTTTAAAAAAATTAAAATCGCTAAAAAAGAAACTTATCTCAAAGAATCATACTTTGAAGAATACTTAAAAACAGGCGGTATGCCTGAATATGTTTTAACAGAAGACCGTGAATATTTAAAAAACCTTATAGATGATATAATCTACAAAGATATCGTAGCTTTTCACGGCATTAAAAACCATCAACTGATTAAAGAATACTTTTCATTACTTATGGAACGCGCCGGAAAACAAGTCAGCATTAATAAAATCGCTAATATATTAAACATAGCGCCTGATACATCAAAACGCTATTTACAAATGTTTGAAGATACATTTTTAATCAATTTAGTTTCAAGATACGGAAAAACCAACGAAAAACTATTATCACCCAAAAAAGTTTACGTGGCAGATTTAGGCATTAAAAATCTTTTTACCGGCTTTAGAGATAAAGGCAGTTCTTTTGAAAATTATATTTACACGAAAATCAAAAATCAAGATCCGCATTATATTTATGAAGACGGCATTGAAATTGACTTCATAACGTCTGACAAAACTCTCATTGAAGTAAAATACAACAGTGATTTTAATACTAAACAAAAAGCTTTATTTGAAAGTTTTAACGCGAAAAATAAAATTATCATTAAAAACATCCATGATGTAGAACTACTCAGTAAATAAAGTCGCTTCCGCCCTTGCCCTCCATGGCAATGGCGGAGACCGGCGGCAAGAGCAAACTGTATTTCAAAACATCCCAATAAAATCAAGTAAGATCGTGTTCCATAGATCCTTACCGTCATAACTTTCTAAAGGCGTGGCCGGAGGGCGCGGGCCACCAGACAACAGCAAATCATTAGAAGAAGTATGGGATAACGAAAAGGACGCCGAATATGACAAACTTTAAATCTGGCGACATCGTTTTAATTGAAGTAATTTTTTCAGAACAAAACGAAAGCAAAAAAAATCCATACCACGAAAAGCGTAATTTCAAGAATTGAAAACCACGCTGAAAAAATAACGCTCGCGACCTTAGATAAATTTGCTAATGCTATAGGCAAAGAACTTATCATAAGTTTAAAATGACAATGAACTATAAGCTATTATTAATAATTATATTAACTAACCTTTTTGCAAACAATATCACCTCTGAATTTAAAGAGCATTTAGCAATAACTTTTGTTGACATGCATATTATTTATACAGAATATTGTTTGAATCAAAAAAACTATTCGAAAGCCATTTGGAAAAACTTTTAACATACATTAAAAATCGTAATTAACCTAAATTAAAAATACGCGCTACATATAAAAAGCCACGCTTAATATAAGTTGACCTGCCATAGCGCCTATAATAAAACCTGATGTCGACTTACCAGCAGGCCATTATTGCTGCCGGGCCGCGCGCGTGCGCGCGGCCCGAAAAAACAAAAGGCACTGAACAGGCGCTGAAGAAATTCGAGGCAAGCGCCAAAAATAAAAACCGGCACACCACTTCGAAAAAGCGTCAGGCGAATCCGGGGTTGGAAGGGATTTTAAGGGAAGGGAGGGGCCATTGGCCCATCGCCTTCCCTTATCAAAAAAATATTGTATTTTTAACGATCTTATGATAAAATAATTGAAGCTAAAAAAAATTAAAGGAGAGCAAAATCCGCATGAAGAAAAAACTTATCTTAACCGCCGTTTTAATAATGTTCTTGATTTCCATCAACGCCGCTTTTTCAAAAGACGCCGCTAATTTAACTGGTGAAGCTTTCAAAGAAGTAGACGCATCTGCATGGCTTAATTCGGAACCTTTAAAAGTCGCCGACCAGAAAGGCAAAACCGTTCTTCTCGAATTCTGGGCTACCTGGTGCCCGCCGTGCAAAAAATCCATACCTCATTTAATCGAGCTTTATAACAAATACAAAGATAAAAACGTAGTTTTCATGGCGTTCACCGACGAAGCCAAAGAAACCGCGGAACCGTTCGTAAAAGAAATGAAAATGCCTTACCCCATCGGCGTGGGCTCCAAATCGGCTAACGACTACGGCGTGTCCGGCATTCCTCACGCGGTCATTATCGGGCCCGACCAGAAAATCGCATGGGCCGGCCATCCTATGGACCCTGAATTCGAAAAAAACCTCGAAAAAGCTGCTTCGGCTTCCACCGGCGCGGCTAAAACCGAAGCGGCGGCTACGAGCGCTGTCACCGGCGAAGTTAAAGTAGAAGCGGCGCCCGCCACGGGCGAAGTAAAAGCCGCTCCCGCAGCCGGCGACGCAGGAGCCAAACCGGCCGACGATTGCGGCACCGGAAAATGAGGCGGCGGCCACTAAAACCGGCAGTTTGCCGGTCCAACCGATAGGGAATTGATTTTTGCAGAAAGGGCTCCGGCTGAAAAAAGCTCGGGCCCTTTCGCTTAAAAGCGGAGGCATAATGAAAAAATATTACGTGTGCTGCGATATGGAAGGAATAACGGGAATATCCAATTTCAAGGAAATGGAAACCCAGAACGCTTACGTTTCAAAAATGATGACCGCCGAAATCGGCGCGCTGTGCGAATCCATAAACCGGAATTCCACGGGCGAGCGGAGCGACTCTATAGACATACTGGTAGCCGATTCCCACGCAACCGGAACCAATATCAACCATTCCGATTTAAGCGAAAACGCCCGCTTGATAAGGGGGTTTCCGCGCGCGCAGTACATGGCGCCCGGAATCGATTCGTCATTCGACGCCATGTTCATAGCCGGCCATCACGCCAGGGCGGGCACGTTAAAAGCCGGCATGGACCATACGTTTTCCGGTTCCGCCATATATTCCGTGGAAGTCAACGGAATCGAAATCGGGGAGTTCGAGCTGAACGCGGGGTTGGCCGGCCATTATAAAGTTCCGGTGGCTTACGTTTCGGGCGACGATAAATTCATCGAACAGATAAGCGTCTATAAAGAAAAGCTGGGGTTCGAAACGCTTATCACCAAAGAAGCCGTCGCCAGGTATTCGGCCGTGCTGGAACATCCTAAAAGAGTATATTCAAAAATAGACAAAGCCGTCGAAAAAACTCTGCGCGAGAAAAAATGGGCCGGAAAATATCTCACATACGAGTACCCGCTTAAAGTTAAAATAACGCTTTTAAACACCGTAAAAGCAGATATGGCCGCGCTCATACCCGTCATTAAAAGGCTCGACGGACGTTCGATTTACTTCGAGGCGCCGGATTTCGTTTATTTTTACAATATGTTCTGCGCCATAACTCTACTTTGCTGGAACGACAGATAATATAAAAATCAGAAAGGGCTGGCCATGAAAATTATCGACATGGAAAAATTAAAGAAAAAAATCGGGTCCGAAATAAATTCGGAATACTGCATATACGGCCGCAGCCATGCAGTGCAGAAGATATGCGACATCATTAAAAAAGTCGCCAGGTCCGAATCCACCGTCATGATCCTCGGCGAATCCGGAACCGGCAAGGAACTCGTCGCCAGCGCCATACACCTTAATTCAAAGCGGGCCGGCGGCCCCTTCATAAAGATAAACTGCGCGGCATTAAACGACAACCTTCTCGAATCGGAGCTGTTCGGCTACGCGCGCGGCGCGTTCACCGGCGCTTATTCCGACAAGGCCGGCAAATTCGAGGCGGCCGGCGGCGGAACGATCTTTCTCGACGAGGTCGGCGACGTATCGCAGGCCATGCAGGCTAAGTTATTGCGCGTGCTTCAGGAACGCGAATTCGAAAGGGTGGGCGAAACCCGGACCAGAAAGAGCGACGTGCGCGTCATATGCGCCACTAACCGCGATCTGGCCGAAATGGTCGAAGCCGGCAAATTCAGGCTCGACCTTTATTACAGGCTCAACGTCGTTTCCATCTATCTGCCTTCGCTCAAGGAAAGGCGCGACGATATAGCGGGCCTGGTAAATTATTTCATCAAAAAATATAACGAACGCGAAAACCGCGACATAAAAGGCGTGAGCGAGGAAGTTATGCTCAAGCTTAAAAACCACGACTGGCCCGGCAACGTGCGCGAGCTCGAAAACGTCATAGAAGCCGCGGCGGTAATGGCCTCCGGCGATATCATAGAAAACGTCTGGCTAAACAATAAAAGCAAAAGGCCGGTTGTAATAAGCAGGCCGGTCCACGACGCGGTGTCGCTTAACCACGATTATATGAACACGAACGCCAGCCCGGGCGCTCAAAGTTTGATAAATTCATCGTCGAACCGCATAACGCGCGGTTCGAGTTCCGCAGGCGAGGATGAAGGCGGCGCCGAAATGGATTACGTATCGAAAATCGGCGGGCACTTTCCGATAAGCGGCGCGCCGGTGGCCCGAAACGACTTCGACTCCAGGGCGTACCATGAAAAAAGAGATGGATTCGCAGGCCCCGCTAAAAAAGCTAACCCGAAAACATCGGCCGCTTCGGACGATTCAAAAGTTTTAAACTCCGGCGCGCCGGAGGGCGGGCTGGTCATAAAAATTCCATGCACGCTCGAAGCCGCCGAAACTATGATAATAATAAAAACCATGGAAACGGTTTCGGGCAATAAAACCAGGGCCGCCAAACTTTTAGGTATATCGCTTCGCAGCCTCCAGCTTAAATTAAAAAAAATAACGGTGACGGATGAATCAGAAAATATCTGACGTTCTGGCCACGCTTACCGACAGGCCGGGCGTTTATATGATGAAATCCGCCGACGGCGCCGTCATTTACGTGGGGAAGGCCAAAAACCTCAAAAATCGCGTAAAATCATATTTTTTAAACGCGGGCGGACACGACGTTAAAACGGAAGCGCTGGTTTCAAATATTGACGAAATAGAATATATCATAACCGCGAGCGAACACGAAGCTTTCATTTTAGAAAACTCGCTCATTAAAAAGCACCGTCCAAGATACAATATCATGTTCAAGGACGATAAAACCTATCCGTTCATCAAACTGACGGTAAACGAGGAATGGCCGCGCGCGGTTCTGGCGCGCAGGGTCGAATCCGACGGAGCGCAGTACTTCGGGCCGTTCAGCGACCAGTGGTCGGTAAGGGTAATAATAAAAATGGCGCAGGATATATACAATATAAGATCGTGCAACCTCAACCTCACCGTCCCCAGGAAAAAGCCGTGCCTCCAGTACCATATAGGCAGATGCGTGGCGCCGTGCGTGAGATACATAAGCGAAATCGAATATTCAAATATAGTGGACCGCGTAAGGGAATTCATCAAAGGCGATTACGGGCGCGTCATAGAAAACCTCGACGCCGCCATGAAAAAAGCCGCGGGCGAATTCAAATTCGAAAAAGCCGCGGTCATAAGAGACCAGATACGGGCCATCGAAAATATATCTAAAAAACAGAATATAGTCTGCGCTGACCTGCTCGACCGCGATATAATAGTAGAAGCGAAAGGGACGCTGATAGACGTTATAGAAGTTTTCTGCGTGAGGCGCGGCGTGCTTCTCGGCCACAGCCCTTTTATAATCGAAGGCGACAAAGTGGCAGGAATCGCCCTGCTCGACGATTTCGCGCAGAGGTATTATTCGCAGGACGCTCCGGCGCCCCACGAAGTAATAACATCGAGCGCGCTCTCGCCGCAAACTACGGCTCTCATAACTGAAAATTTCAAAAACTCCGGTTCCGGAGCCCCGCGCTTTATAACGGCATACGATTCCGGCCAGACCGAGCTTATCGCCATGGCGCACAAAAACGCTTTGAACACGCTCAAGATCAGGGAGGCCGAAATAGCGGACAAAAGCGTAAAATCCAGGACCGCGCTCGCCGAAATTCAAAAAGCCCTGCGGCTCGGCGCTCCGCCCGCCAGGATAGAATGCTACGATATATCCAACATATCGGGCACGCTCGCGGTCGGCTCCATGGTGGTGGCCATAAACGGAAGCATGCAGAAATCAGAATATAGAAAATTCAAAATCAAAACAGTAGATAAAATCGACGATTACATGATGATGAAAGAAGTCCTCCGGCGCCGCTTCACGCGCGCCATGAACGAAGGCCAGACGCTCCCGGATCTGGTCATGATAGACGGCGGCCTGGGGCACCTTTCGGCCGCGTGCGAGGCAATGAGCTCGGTCGGGCTCAACGGCAAAGTGGCGCTTTGCTCCATAGCCAAGCAAAACGAAGATATCTTCGAGCCGGCGAACCCGCTGCCGGTGTTTCTCAATAAAAAATCGCAGGGCCAGTACCTTCTCATGCGCATAAGGGACGAAGCTCACCGTTTCGCCATAAGCTACCATAAAAAGCTGCGCAAGGGCAAAATGACGCTGTCGCTTCTTTCTTCTATAAAAGGCCTCGGTAAAGCCAGAATCTCTTCGCTTTACGACCATTTCGAGACCATCGAACGGATACGCGCCGCCAGCGTCGACGAACTGACGCTGGTAAGCAATATAAACAAACCCATAGCGCAAAAAATCTACGACTACTTCCATGAAAGCGCAATAAACGCCGGCGACGAACCGCCGCCCGGCGCTCCCGCGGACGGCCATTAAAAGGCTCGCGGCAAAATCATTTAAAATTAAAAGGAGATATAAAATGAATAAAAATTATTTGACCACGAAACTTCAGCCCTTCGGCGCCTCGGTATTCGCCGAAATGACCAAAATGGCCGTAGATAACAACGCCATAAACCTGTCGCAGGGGTTCCCCGATTTCGACGGCCCCGAATTCATTAAAGAAGCCGCATGCGAAGCCATAAAAGCCGGGCATAACCAGTACGCCAACACCTTCGGCGTGCCCGCATTGAGAAAGGCCATATCGGAAAAATATAAAAAATTCTACGGCCTCTCGTACAATCCGGATACCGAGATATCCATACTGGCGGGCGCCACCGAAGCCATATTCACGACCATAATATCCATTATTAACGCCGGCGACGAAGTTATAATACTGGAGCCTTATTACGACAGCTATCCGGTGGCCGTAACGATGGCCGGCGGCATATGCAAATATCTTACGCTCGAATTTCCGGATTTTAAAGTCGATTTCGAAAAACTCGAGTCGCTCGTCACCAAAAAAACGCGCATGATAATAATAAATACGCCGCATAATCCGAGCGGCAAGGTTTTCACGCGCTCCGAACTCGAAACGCTCGCCGCAATAGCCATAAAGCACGATTTAATAGTCATGTCCGACGAAGTTTACGAGCACATCACTTTCGACGGAGTAAAACATATACCCACGGCCACGATTGACGGAATGTTCGACCGCACCATCACCATATCTTCGACCGGAAAAACCTTCAGCATGACCGGATGGAAAATAGGGACGGTCTGCGCCCCCGCTCCGATATGCGCGGCCGTAAGGACGGCCCATCAATATGTGATATTCGCCGTGGCGACCCCTTTCCAGCATGCGATGATAAAAGGGTTCGAGGCGCCCGATTCTTTTTACAGGGAATTGATCGAATTTTATACCGCGAAGCGCGATATGATGGCTAAATCGCTTACGCAGCAGGGCTTCGACATAGTCATGCCGAAGGGATCTTACTTTATAATGGCCGACTTCACCAGGTTCGGATTCACCAACGACGTGGAGTTCTGCAAATATCTCACTTCGCAAATAAAAGTGGCCGCTATCCCGCCGACATCGTTTTACTTCAATAAAAAATACGGCGAAAAGCTCGTCCGCTTCGCGTTCTGTAAAAAAGAAGAAACTCTAGCCGCCGCGGCCGACCGCCTGAAAAATTTAAAGGCAAAATAAAAATCAGCGGAATTCTTTCTAAATCAACGCGCCGGCGGCTTTATTAGTGTTATTTCACGGCGACCACTACGAGCCGCTTCGCGTTATGATCGTACGGGGAACCGTCGAGAGCGCCGTAAGCCGAGGCGGATGAAAAGCCGGCGTCGAGCGTCAGCCTTTTGAGCTCCGCCGCCGAATAAAGCCTGGTTCTGAACTTGTGCTTTAATATTTCTCCGCCGCGGATGATAGTCCATTCGCTTTCGACGGCCTCCCAGTCGCCTACGATCTTTCTGCTTTCCATGACCCGCATCGAATCGACCTCGCTCCAGTCGCGCTCACGGAAAATACGCGCCAGTATCTCCTTACCCATCATTTCTACGACGAAGCGCCCGCCCTTCTTAAGCGACGCGCAGATATTGCGGGCCACCCTGAGATCGTCGCCCGCTTCCTCGAAATATCCGAAAGAAGTGAATAGATTGACCGCAAGGCTGTACGTGTTTTTTCTGACGAATTCGCGCATGTCGCACCTGACGGTTTCTATCTTCAAACGTTCTCTGGCGGCGTTTTTCATAGCGCGCGAAAGATATTTTTCCGTCCTGTCCACGCCGGTGACGCAAAACCCGCGCCGGGCGAATTCAAGCGAATGACGGCCGATGCCGCAGCACATATCGAGCACGACCGAGCCGCTCTTCGTGCCGGCAAGAGCGATAATGCTGCTTACTTCGTCGGGCGTCTTCTCGAGCCTGGAACCGTGAAATAATACAGGCATGGTCTCATTCCAGAATTCCTCGTTATCAAACCATTCTTTTTTCATAAAAATTCCTTTCGTTTTACAACAAAACTTATAATTAAAAATAGTTTCCGCGCGGGCAGCGTAATATTTTCCGCCGTCATAAAGGTTGGCGGTCCTGTTCACTGTACGACGTTAAATTCAAGCCTCTCGTAAAGGCATTCATAATTATCAAAACTGTATTATAGACAAAATGATTTAATAAATCAAGGAAGAAATCAAAACGTCGCCGGCAATACTTGCGATCTAAATATTATTGTAGTATAATTAATTGTATTTTACCGCCATCTTAAACGCGCGGTTACAAATGAAAATCGAGGAAGCGATCAATGAAAACTAATTTAAAAATTAAATCAAACCTCCTGTCATTCATTTTATTATTTATTGCCGGCGCGTATTTGCTCATGCCGGGTTACCCAATCACGCGCGCTGCCGGTGCCGCGCCCGAAAAGGCCGCTAATCAACCGGACGCCGGGGAAAAACTTTCAATGATTCCTCGCTTCAAACTTTCAGCGGCTGCAGACACTTCGCATGGCACTTCACTTCCTACCGCTTATGAAATAAGGTTGTTGCTGGAAAGCCCGAAAAAGGCGATCCTCGAAAAATACGGAAATAAATGCCAAAAAAAATCAACAAACTTTTATAGCTATTATATTATAGAAAACCCCGGCCTTATAATTTATTTTGATTATGAGTCCGACCGCGCCGACTGGATAAAATGCGAAGGCCTGAAAGAGCTGTCGGGATTCTCCCCCGGCGCGGATTTCGCCGCAATCGGCCGCGCGCTCGGCCCCGCCGGCGTAGCAGAAAAGCATAGATACCGCGGATACGAGGTCATTTACGACATCGGAGGAATCTATCTCCGCTTCTCTTCTTTCGAAAAAGACGGGAAGAACAGCGATCTCACGGTTTACGGGCGCGCAGGAATGCTTAAATACCTCAACGGCGGCGAACGCGCGAACGAGAACTTAAAATTTCCTGAATTCAAAAAAGTGTCGGTGCCGCCCTGCAAGGACGAGGCGTTCAAGGACGCCGAACTCGATACCGCAATGCGAAAGCTCAAAAGCGCAGCGGCTGAGAAAAATTATGAGGTCGTTCTTTCTTTCGTGGAAGACGAAATTAAATGGAGCTTTGGCGGCGACGACGGGAAGCCCGGTTTCATAAAAGAATGGCGGCTCGATTCATGCCCGCAAAATTCAGAATTATGGCCGGAACTGAATGAAATTTTCAGGCTCGGCGGCGGAAGATTATATGAGAAGACGGGAGACGAACTTCCTACCTATACGACGCCTTACACATTCAACGCCGAAACCGCCCTCGATTGCTTCGATTTTCATTATATAACCGGCAGCGGCGTCAATTTGAGGGAACGGCCTGGTACGGATTCGAAAGTTATTCGAAAAATAGACTATGAAGCGGTTTATACGCGTTTTGAATTCAATTCGCATGATATCGAGCGTTTTTCATACGGCGAAATCTCAGGCGGAAAAAAGCCGTGGTACATGGTTGCGACCGCCGACAGAAAGACAGGATACGTTTTCGGAGATTATATCAGGTCGCCCATCGATTACAGGCTTGGAATGACGAAAACGAAAAAGGGGTGGAAAATCTCCTTTTTCATAGCGGGCGATTAATAGCCAAATTCAATCACACGGCGCCGTAGTTCTGCCTGGCGGCTTTTTCAGGGCATATTTCAAAAAATACCAGACTTATAACGAGATGGAACCTGGCGGCATAAAAAACAGAACCGCCTTCGGCACGGCTTATCTCTAAATTTCGTATTTAATTGCGTTGACAGGACATCCCATAGCGGCCCTCTGAATTCCGGCCTCGTTTTTTTCAAAATCAGCGCCGGGCAGAACGCTCGATTTGCCGCCCCTTATTTTGAAGACTTCGGGGCAGGTCAATTCGCATGCCATGCAGGCGATGCAGTCGTCGGTAATATAAACTTTTTTTATCATGGCGCGCACCTCACATTTATTGTTTGACTATTATACCATATTTCACGAATTTTTCAACGAGAGCTAAAATCCTTCCGGCGGCGGCTTGCGCAGCCTTATCGCCGGCCGCGTCTCCGCCGGAAACGGGCAGTTTATTTTTGTCGGCGAAATAAAAATAATCCAGCGCCGCAAAATCGCCGGGATCGTTAAACCAGAACTTTTGCGTATCGAAAGTGCCGTCGCCGTTGACTATATGCCGAAGCGCCATATAAGCGCCGCAAGGCGAAGGCGACTGCGTATTAAACGCCGCCTTTTTCCCCCTGGCGATCTCTTCGCCGGATGCGGCTTTAACTATATCGTTTTCAAAGCGAAACAACGAAAAAGTTTTAGATAATTTCAGGCGGCTTCCGGCGCCGCAAAGCGCGCCCTGCACCGCTGCGTAAAACGAGGCGTCACGCTTCATCCGGGCCGGCTTTAAAAAATCCGGAAGCGAAAATCTTTTAGACTCGCCTCCAATGAAATCATATCTGAGGCAGTCAAGAAACACCGAATATTTTTTTTCGCTTTCAGCTTTGACGAACTCCTCGCCGAATTTCTGGATATATAAAAATAAATTCTGACGAGAAACGGCCGTTTCAGAGATGGAGTTGCGCTCGAAATATTCGCTCAGCCCGAAAAAAAGCTCGGAAGGCTTTTTGAAATAATTGAAAAGCAGCTTCAGGGTTTGCCGGACGTGCCCGTGGTTATAAAAAAGGTCGAGGTAACGCCCCAGCTTCTGCAGCCTGAACATTTCAAAAATGCCGATATCGGAAGTTCTTATTACCGCGTAAGGCGGGTTCGGATCGTAAACCAGACCCGCCGCTTCGGCCGTTTCGCGCAGCTTAGTGCCGCGCAGGAACTTTAACTGCCAGAATTGCACGCTGTCGGGCATCTTTAAAAGCAGCTTGTCGAATGAATAAATGCAGTCGCCGTAACGGTCGCCAGGAAGGCCGTACATGAGATCGGCATGTATATTGACGGCCGTTTCGTTTATCAAAACGTCGAGTATGTCGCCGGCGCGCGCGCCGGAAGCTTTTTCGGGCCCGCCGCTTCCTTCGCCGTGGGCGCGGCCGACCGAGTCGAGCGCCTTTTTATTGAAGGACTGCACGCCTATTTCAAATTGAAAATACTGCCTGTCAAGGCTTTTTAAATAATCGATAATCTCCGGCGTGAATTTATAAGGGCTGATTTCAAACTGAAACATCGTTTCAGGGCCCGACTTCGAAACTATATACTTGAATATCGCCAGCGCCCGGCCAGGATCGTCGTTGAACGTGCGGTCTATAACCCGCACCTTGTCTATCTTCATAACGTTTACGATCCGGTCTATATCGGCGAAAACCCTTTCTAGCGAAAAATATCTGACCGCCGGGCCGTTCTTCGGCTTTATAGAGCTGAGACAGTAATGGCAGTGATTTGGACAGCCCCTCGAAGTCTCCATATATACGAAGTTCTTCTCCGGCCTGACCGAAGCCGCCGCGGGCCTTTCGAACAGCGTGGGTATTTCGTCCAGATTATTTACCACGGCTGGTTCTGATGAATACATGAACTTTCCGCCGCTTTCGCGGGCGATGCCTTCTATTTCCATAAGCCGCTTTTCGTCGAAAGCTCCGGCGCGCCCGCACGCGTTAAAAGCGTCCAGCGCCAATTCGACGAAACGCGCGAAAGATATTTCGCCCTCACCGGCGATCGCGTATTCCGCGCCGCACATCGCTTCCGCGTCGCCCTTTGAAACGGAGATGACCTCCGGGCCGCCGGCTATAGTGACCGGGTCGTCAAACGCCCGCCTTATAAACGATATTATTTTTTTGATATATTCGCGGTTCCATATATATATAGAAAACGCGTATATGTCGGCGGCGTCGGAACAAAGCGTCCTGGTAACATATTCATGCGTATCGTTGAGGTTGAATTCATAAATCTTCAATT
>JAKPTH010000279.1 GCA_029571125.1 bacterium | reverse complement strand
TCGATCGTCCACGACGCCAACTTCGGCGGAGGCATCGTCTGGCTGGAACGTCAGGGCGTTTCCGGCTACAAAAAGCGCCTTATAACTTCCGCGCCGAAGTCGATGTACCGTTCGGCAGTCCTTTGCGACATAAACGGCGATTCGATTATAGATATTATAGCGGCCGCCGAAATAAAAGGCGCTTTCGACGACGGCGAGTCGGCGCTGCATATTTTTTACGGCAATAAATCGGAAAACCGGTTTGAAAAAAAGCCGGTCGTAGCCGGAAAAGGCGCGGGCGGGTTCCCCTGCGCGTTCGACATAGACGGCGACGGAGATTTAGACATAGCCTCGGCCGAATTTTACGGGGCGTCGGGATCTTTTTCATGGTTTGAAAATCCCGGAGCTACGGGCCAGTGGGTCAGGCACGCCATAGACGAAACCGCTGGAAAAGCTTTTCAGCTGGCCGTAATTCCCAACTTATTCGGCGCCGGTACCATAACGGCCGTAGGAACCAATCACACCAATATTTACGACGATCCGTACGACCGCGAATCGGCGCTTTTCGTATATGAAAAGCCGCTCAATCCCCGTTTCAGCTGGCCGCGCATAAAAGTTTCATCCGATTTCAGGCCGCGCCAGACGGAAGCCGATTCTATAGTAAAACAAAAAGCGCCGGGCGCGTTCGCATGCGCAAACATCGACGGCGACCGCGATCTGGATATCGTAGTCAACGGCGCGGGCGATCCCAACGTTTACCTGTTCACGCAGGTAAAGCCTAAAAAATTCGAGATGAGCGTTCTGGCTGTCGAAATGCCTCACGGCGGAGTGGCCGCGGCCGATTACGACGGCGACGCGGTAGGGGATATAGTCTTATCCAGCGCTGAAAACAACAGGCTCTTAATTTTCAAGAATAACAGCGCGGGCCAGCATCCGGGCTTTTAATTTCATTTATTCCGAAAATTTTCTCATTTTAATCGTGGAAGCTATATCGTCATATCCGGGCCAGGCTTCCGGATAGTCTTTTTCGAATACGACTTCCGTTATTCCGGCCTGGACCAAAAGACGCAGGCAAACGGAGCAGGGCTTTGCCGTAACGTAGCATATGGCGCCTTTAGTGGGCGTTCCGTGCTTCGCCGCGAAAATGAGGGCGTTTTGTTCGGCGTGCACCGCGTAGCATGCCTCGTGGCGAGTCCCGGATTCTATCCTGTTCACATCGCGGTAGCAAAACCCTCTGTCGCCGCAGCTTTTAACGCCGGAAGGCGCGCCGTTGTATCCCGTAGATATTATGGATTTATCGCTTCGCACGAGCACCGCGCCGAACTGCCTTCTGATGCACGAAGTATTGGATTCCGCCACCATTCTGGCTATATTCATAAAATATCCGTCCCAGTTTTTCATAATTTTTGATTTTATCCTTTCGATTCAGATGAGAGCCGCTTGCTCTCGCTGCGCTTTTTCAAAACGAAGCATATTTTTTCTATGAAATCGGTTTCGTTAAAAGGCTTGGAAATATATTCATCCGCGCCGGCCTCGATAAATTTTTCGCGGTCGCCGCTCAGCGCATAAGCCGTAAGAGCTATAATCATGACGTCGTAATTTTGAAAGCCTTCCGAACGACGCTGCTTAATAAGTTTTATAGCCGTCATTCCGTCCATTTCCGGAAGCTGTATGTCCATAAGGACAAGGTCGAATTTTTCCTTTTCAATCATCTCGATGGCTTTAACGCCGCTCGACGCGTGGCTGGTTTTAAATCCCTGTTTCCTGGCCATGAGCATGGCGAGTTTAGCGCTGATCTGATCGTCTTCGACTATGAGCGCCGACATTCCGGCTCCCGCCGTGGAAGGCGGCAAAACCTCTTCTGAAGGTTTTTCTGCTACTTTATAAGCTTTAGCCTCTATTTTAAAAGTTATATCGATATCGAACCGCGTTCCCTTTCCCGCCGAGCTTTGAACGCTCACGTCGCCGCCCATAAGATTGGTGAGGTTTTTAACGATCGCAAGCCCCAGGCCGGTTCCCTGATATTTTTTTGTATAAGAGCCGTCGATTTGAAAAAAGCTGTCGAATATTTTAGTCAATTTTTCCTTTTCGATGCCTATTCCGGTGTCGGCCACACTGAAACGCAGAACCGCGCTTGAAGAATCTTTGCGTAACTGAGTAATCGAAGCTTCTATGCAGCCCTGTTCGGTGAACTTTACCGAATTGTTGATAAGGTTGAATAGAAGCTGCGATATGCGGGTTGCGTCGCCGTAAACCAGATAATCTATTTCCGGAGATATTGTGATTTTATACTTCAAGCCTTTATTTTCGATGGCCGGTTTGAAAGTTTCCATAGTTTGAGAAAGAACGCCGAATAAATCTAACGGCCTATTTTCGAGCTTGACCTTTCCGGCTTCGATCCTTGAAATATCGAGTATGTCGTTTATTATATCCAGCAGATGCCGCGAAGATGAATTTATGACCGATACGTAGTCCCTTTGAGTATCGTCCAGATCGCTCATTTCAAGAAGCTTGGCGAACCCTACGATGCCGTTCATCGGCGTTCTTATTTCATGGCTCATATTAGCCAGAAACATGCTTTTGGCGTGGCTCGCCTCTTCGGCCGCCTGCTTGGCTTTCATAAGCTCCATTTCGGCAAGGCGCCGTTCGGTTATATCTTCATAAAGGCCTAAAACGCCGAATACCTCGTTACTCGAATCTATAAGAGGAACTTTAGTAGTCGAAAGCCATATCCTCTTTCCGTCGTGCTTCGTCAATTGCTCCACTATATTCCTTTTCGGAAATTTCGAGGTCAGCACCTCGCGGTCATCATGAACATACCCGTCGGCATCGTTTTTAGGCCACGGCAGATCGTAATCGGTCTTTCCGATGATTTCAGCCGGCGAAGCCAGGCCCGTGTCCCTGGAGAATTGTACGTTGCAGCCCTGATAAACGCTGTCGCGGTCTTTCCAGAATACGGAAAACGGTATGGAATTTAAAATTTCTTCGAGCATCGCGCGGTTTTTAGCGAGCTCGGCCTTAGTTTTTATCTTTACGTTGCGGTCGATCATTAGTTTTCCCAGAAGCATCGTGCCTACAGGATAAACGATCATTACCGGTATAAAAACGTTTTTGAGCGATTCGATCGATTTAGGCCACGGTATGAGAAGCTGGCACGCAAGCATGGCTAAATGAACGATTATACCAAAAAAATATAATTCACCGGTGGAAATATAATCGAGCCTGTTAATGTTTTTACGGCGCCAATAAACCCCGACCAGAGCCGTTGCAAATACGGTGGCCACGCCGGCCATAGCCCCGGCGCCGCCCAGGTAAAAGCGGTATATAGAAGCCATGATAGCGGCGATAGCGGTTGAAACCGGATCGAAAAAAAGCCCGGATATGCTCAGTAAAATAGAGCGCGTATCATAAACGACGCCCGGCGTTAAATTAAAAGGATTCAGCATAACTCCGAGGCATATCGCGCCGAGGATGAAGCCGGTAAAAACGTCTCTGAGCGGCGCTCTGCGGTTGGTAGAGATAAAATCGTAAAGTATGCTGAGCGCCAGAAGCAGAGCCGCGTTGTTAATCAAACCGCCGATAAGGTATGCGTTCAATTTTAAAGCTCCTTTATCAATGCCTTAGATATTGGTCCATCAAATGCATATGTTTTGCGGGATCGGAAATATCCTGAAGCGCCGGCGGAACCGGATGGGAAGACATATGCACTTCTTTAAAAACGCTGGTTTCGCATTTGAATAAAACTCCCAGCGGCTTTCTTTCAAAATAAGCGGCGGCTGTTTCAAGGGCTTTTTCGTAAGAAAAAGGATCGTAGCCGGGCTCTTCTTCGAGTTTATAAGCCTGCTTTTTATAATAATCATAAGTGTTGAGCTTATTGAAAGTCACGCAAGGCGACATGACGTTTATGAAAGAAAAGCCTTTATGCTTTACGGCGGCCGCGATCAAAGAGCCGAGCCCCGTCACGTCGGAAGAAAAGCCGCAGCCGACGAAAGTGGCCCCGGCCGTAAGCGCCATTAAAAGAGTGTTTACGGGAGCTTCTTCAGCGCCTTCCGGAGAAGTTTTGGTGATGAATCCGCGGTCGGACGTGGGCGAAGTCTGGCCCTTGGTGAGGCTGTAAACCTGGTTATTCATAAGCACGTATGTAATATCGATATTTCTCCGGGCGGCATGTACGAAATGGCCGCAGCCTATGGCGAAACCGTCTCCGTCGCCGCCGACGTTTATAACGTTGAGGCGCGGATTGGCAAGTTTCACGCCTTCGGCGTGCGGAAGCGAACGGCCGTGTATGGTGTGAAAACCGTAAACGTCAAGATACTCCGGAAGTTTTGACGAGCAGCCGATGCCGGATACGCATACGGTTTCTTCTTTTCTGAGACCGAGTTCTATTATGGCGCGCTGCACTGCGTTCAGAACCGCAAAATGGCCGCAGCCGGGACACCAGGTCGGCTTATCGTATGAAAGGTCTTTCGTGGTGAGCATATTAATCAACCTCCATAAGTTTTTCGGCTATTTCGGCGGCCGAAAAGGAAATCCCATCGTATTTCAGCACGGAAACGAGTTTTTCATGAACGGGAAGGCGCATTTTAATCAAACCGCAGAGCTGAGCGGAATGATTATTTTCTATTACAAAAACTTTATCGCATTTCGAAATGAAATCGGAAGCCTCTTTATCGCAAAAAGGCATCAGCGAAGTAAGCTGCATAATTTTAAATCCGCGGCGGCCGGTTTTGGCCGCGATAATATCGACGGCTTCGACGGCGGCCGGAACATTAGAACCCATCGCCACGACTCCTATACGCGCATCGGCGTCGCCGTAATATTTAGGGCGCGGAAGGTACTTCGACGACAAGGCCGATTCGATCTTTTTCATGCGCTTATCAGTTATTTTAGTTCTTAGCGCGGGATTTTCCGTTATACGCCCCGTCTCCAGATGTTCGTTGCCGTTGCATAAATGCACGCCGCCGGCCTGTGACGGAATCGCTCGCGGAGAAACGCCGTCTTCGCAGTATTCGTATCTTAAAAATTTATAGCCGGGTTCGTTGAGCTCCGCCTCGCTAAGAAGTTTCCCCCGGTTTATCTCGATTTTAGAATAATCGAATTTGCCCGCCACATATTTATTCTGGGCCAGGACCTGTTCGGTAAGCAATATCACCGGGCACTGGTATATTTCGGCCAGATTGAAAGCGTTGGCGGTAAATTCAAAGCATTCTTCCACGGTGGACGCGGAGAGCACTATGCGCGGAACGTCTCCGTGGGAGCAGAAAAGCGCGTGATAAAGGTCGCCCTGCTCGGTTTTTGTGGGAAGCCCCGTAGAAGGGCCTGGACGCTGGGCGTCGATAATGACCACGGGCACTTCGGCGCAGCCGGCGAGGCCTATCGCTTCGGCCATAAGAGAAATTCCCGGCCCCGAAGTGGAAGTCATGGAACGCGCCCCGGCAAAACCCGCGCCTATAGCGGCGCAAAGGGCGGCTATTTCGTCTTCGGCCTGCATGGCGGTGCCGCCGGCTTTAGGAAGCAGCGAGCACATCATTTCAAAGATTTCGGTGGCCGGAGATATGGGGTAAGCCGCTATGAATTTGCATCCGCCGGCAATCGCGCCGAGCGTTACCGCCTCGTTTCCGGTGATCATTATGGCCCCGCCGCCTTCGACTTTTCCGGCCGGCATCTTTAAATGCCCGGCTCCGCGAAGGCCGCGGTAATAATTAATACCGGCTTCACAGGCCGCCAGATTGGTTTTTAAAACATCATCGCCTTTTTTCGCTTTAATGGAATCGGCGAAGCCTTTTTCGATATGCTCTTTGCTTATGTTTAAAATAGCCGCTATGGCCCCTATCATAACCGTGTTCTTATAAAGAGGCTTTGCGAAATTTTTAACCGAGATATCGCTGAAAGGAATTTCAAAATAAGAGACGCTTTTGCCGGAAACTTTCGCTATATTTTTGACCCTGGCCGGATCGTATATGACTATCGCTCCGTCTTTAAGCTCGTGATTGTGAAAAGCGAAAGATTCTTCGTCGAAAGCTATTAAAATATCCGTTTCGCATGAGCGCGAACGGCATATATCGTCGGTTATCCTTATCGAATATGAAGTATGGCCGCCCCTTATGCGCGACGGAAAGTTTTTGTAAGTGCAAAGCCCCGCGCCAGACGCATAAAAAACCTTGCATAATATTTCTCCGGCGGAAAGTACGCCGTCTCCGGCCTCGCCGCCAATGGCGATATTTATCGATTCGCTAATCATCCGCTCACATCCTTCGCTATAGTCAGCTTTTGACCTAAATAATTCAATATACCATAAACGGGACAATCCAGACCACATATTATAATATTACGCCCGTATATAGTCAATACAAAATTATTTTTTTAAACGTCATTAAAAAAACAGGCGTGCATTTCCTTATTTATAAGCAATGACGCCTGTTTTTCGCTTTTATTATTTTTTTCAGGACCCGTTACCGCCGGGACCTTTTTTATTTTTTTTCAGGTGCGGAAGGCGCCGGCATGGTCATTTCTTTAGCGCCTTCAGGCTTTTTAAAAGTGTCGTCGCTTATCTTTGCGAATTTCCAATCGCCGTAAACCGCCTCGGTAAGAAGCTCGCCTTTGGCGTCGTAAACCTGCATTTTTGTAAAAACGCCGAGCTTGTTATCTACGGTGAAGACAGTTTTGGTTTTGGTTTCGCGTTCCGTTATCGTATAGGTGACGTTAGCGCCGTCTTTACCTTCGCTCACGTCGGCGGCGCTCTTTTGCTTTTCGAGCGAAGCCTTGATATCTATGCTTTCTATAGCAGAATGGTCCATGTTAGTCACAACGTTCTGAGCTTCGATATATACCCAGGCGGCTTTATCGGTCAAAACCATGCGGGTTTTCTGGCCTGCGGCGTCCGAATCCACTCTGTAATTCTTGACGTTTTTAAAATAAAATTTCATATTCGTTGAAACGGCCTGACCTCCGGTTTTAGAGTTGGTTTTCATGGTATAAGATACGTTATCAGTGCATTTTTCGGTTATTTTTAAAATTTCGTCCCATATTTTTCCTGAATCGCCGGCGGCAAAAAGCGTTGAAGCCGCAAAAACGGCGATAACCGCTAAAGAAATAATAAACGTGATTTTTTTCATAGATTCCTCCGCACTTTAATTAATTATTTGACCGCCGGACCCTTTTCCGCCGGCATATATATTTTAAGCCTTTTGATATAAGATACCATAAATAGAGCCGTTAGTAAATTAATTTAATTTTAACGCAGAAAAAATTACCATCTCTTCAGGACCTGTATATATCCCCATGAAGGGTCGGTAGTTTCGGCGCCGGCCTTAGCAGTGTTTTTTACGAAGTCGCCGGCTTTGAATTTTGATATGCCCGCTTCGACTTCAAGATTAGCGTTTAATTTTTTTGTGAGAACCAGGTCTATTTCGCTGCCGATATCGGTTCCGCTCGCGCCCGACGCATCGCGCCTGGAATCGAAAACGCTCTTGTTCGATCTGTACCATGCGTCTTTTGCGTTCTGAAGGCGGAAACGGTGATAATTCAGTTTTGCCTTGAGGCCTTTTCTTATATCGAACTCGTTTCTGAGCGCTATTTCTTTCATATTCTGCCAGCTTATATAATCCATGTAACCGTATTTTCCATGGTTGGCGGGAAATAAGTTGCAGAACGTCCCGTGCTCTCCGTCCAGCGGATTTTTATCGCCGGCCGCTTCGTTATATTCGACTATTAAGCAATAATTGGACTTATTTAAAGTGTTGTATTTCGCTTCGGCGTGAAAAGCCGACGCGCGGTGCTTTTCGGGACCCCAGTCGCCCGACTGGAAAGCGGTTTCGACGTTGGCTTCAACTTTTTTATTGAATTTTTTAGTATAGTTTACGCCGAATGTGTTTATATCTATGTTCTTTCTTACGGTTTTAGCTATTTCTCCCGCCACGCGGTTTCTATCGACGTATTCAAGCGCGTAAGCCTCCATGCCCTTTATCCTGTCGCATACGTAATAGAGGCCCCTTATCTGTACGGGCGGCATAAGGTCGTTGCGTCTGGATTCGAAATTGATCAGGTTGAAAGACCCGGTTTTAGCTTTGTAAATAAGCCTGGCTCCGTCCCATACGAGTCCCTCGCCCCAATTGCTGTTGCCCAGAAGCCTTAAATTGCCGAAGGTAACCTCCTGGCGTCCGAGTTTGGCGAAAAGCCCTTTAATTCCTGCGAAGTTACGGACTTCAAGGAAAGCGTTGTAAAGTATAAAATCGTTTTTTGAAATAGAAGCGTCGCTCTCCGGCGCGCGTTCGAAATATCTGCAATCCTGAAAGGCAAGCGTGAGTTTTGATTCTTCACTGAACGTCTCTTCCGCTTTTAACCTGAAACGGCTTTGAGTATAATTCTTTTTGCCGGTACGTTTTTTATCGAATAAAGGATAAGAAAAATTTTCGAAGCGGACTCTTTCCTCGAACGAATATTTGGTGCCTTTCTTTTTTGACGCTTCGGCTTTTTTCGTTTCCTTCAGCCCGTCAGTTTTAGAAACCGACTTTTCGGCTGAAGCCCTTATTTTTTCTTCGGGCGCATTTGAAACGGAAGCGGCCCGGGCGAAAGTCAGATTCAGCGTAACCAGCGCGCCAATAAATGAATAAGATATGACTTTAAACGCGTTTTTCATAAAAATCTCCTCGGTAAAAATGTAAGGTGATTATAACAAAACCTTTTATAAATATCAAATGAAAAATAAGAATTTCGATCAGGTGAGCGGTTTATATGAAGGCGCTTTCGTTATTATTGACATTTATTGTGCGATATGATATTATTAGCGGCGATTATTCTCTAAAAAACATGCCGTTACCGGCTGTTGCTATATTATTTCCGACTGGATGTGGTTAAGATTTTTGCGGTATTGAGAAGTTTTTTAACTCTGACCGGAACCGTTACCGGCGTTACTTTAAGCTATTACCTGGCTAATACTCCGTATTATAACGACAATCCGATTCTTGGCGAAGACCCCGAAATAAAACTTTCGATCGTTCTCGGAATGTTCGGCTTCCTTATAGGCTCCATGATTTCCCGCGAAATAGAACGCTACTGCAGCGAGCTTTTCAAGAAAATATCGCTTTACGAGGCTATAGCGGGAATCGCCGGGTTCATAGTGGGCCTTTTAATAGCGAATCTGATGATCCTGCTTCCCGCCATTATATTTTTAAATTCCGCCACTTCGGATTCATTTCCTGACTACATAAAGAAAATCATACCAATATTAAAAATATTAATGCCGTTTATAATTAATTTTTTCTTCGGCTACGTCGGAATGTCTTTATGCATGCGCTACTACGCGGAAATTATCAAGCTGATTTCAGGAAAGCACGTTTCGCTTGTCAGGGAAACTGAAAAGTATCTCGACACTTCGGTTTTAGTCGACGGCCGCATTTACGACATACTGAAAACTAAATTCATAGACGGCAATATAGTCATAGCCGAATTCGTAATAAACGAACTCCAGTTCATAGCCGATTCGCAGGATACGTTAAAACGCAGCAAGGGCAGGCGAGGACTGGATATATTAAACAAGATGCAGACGGAGTTTTCAAGCTCCATACATATAAGTTCCGAAGACTGCTCGGCGTCACGGGCCGTAGACGAAAAACTTATCGCCCTGGCCAGAAAGAACAACGCCAAAATACTGACCACCGACTATAACCTCAACAAAGTGGCGCAGATACACGGACTCGAAGTGCTCAACATAAACGACCTGGCCAACTCTCTCAAGCCCATAGTAATGCCCGGAGAAGCTATGACCCTTCATGTCATCAAGGAAGGCAAGGAGCACTCTCAGGGCGTCGGATACCTTCCCGACGGCACGATGGTGATAGTAGAAGACGGCTCCGACTGCATCGGAAAAACGGTGGACGTGGTGGTTACGTCGATGCTGCAAACGGCCGCAGGAAGGCTGGTTTTTACCAGAACCAGGGCCGGATTCGAATCGGGCCCTGAAACGCCTTCGCACCAGGCGGCGCCGGAAAATAACGAGAACGTTAAAAATAAAAAAGACAAAGACAATAAAAAAGATAACGACGCTAAAATAATTAAAATGAAAAAATAAATTTTATCGTAAATTATTTAAAAAACAAAAGGAGTTGCCCCTATCATGAGTACACTAGTCAAGGACGCTATGTCAAAGGAATTCGTAACCGTTAAAAAAACCGAAAAAATCGGTGAAATCAGAAAAGTTATTCTTACGGCCGAAAACCGTGTCATCTTCGTCATGGATAAAAAAAGGGTCGAAGGCGTGATAACCGAAAGCGATATCATAAGAAAAGAATGCGACGACGAAAAACCCTGCTCCACTATAATGAGCACGCCGGTTATATCCGTAAGCGTTGAACAGACGCTTCAGGAAGCCGCCAAGTACCTCACAAATAACCGCATAGAGCAGCTTCCCGTAATATCCGATACGGGCGAAATCATGGGCGTTATAACTTCGCGCGATATAGTCAAAGACCTTATAGTAGAAACCAAACAGCCTAAACTTTCGCCGGAACGCGCCGCCATATACCTGGCCATGACCAACGAACGCGAACGCGAAGACCACTGGCTCCAGAAATGCGTGGAAGAAGGATACCGCTCGGTTATAACCCAGGTCGGCACCACCGCCGAAAAACTGCCTATCAAGCTTCGCGAAGCTACCACCGTGGCCGCCATAGCGCGCGGCGTCATAAAAGAAGACACGCGCGAAAAAATAGCGTTAAGCAACGCCGTGCGCGACGCTTACATACAGCTCGCTTCAATAAATCCCGGCCTTGGCGGCGGATTCAAAGTGGCGGTAGTGCGCGGCGACGGCAGGATAACGGTGGCGGCTTTCGGAAAATGCGGCCACGCGCTTGCGAACGGCCCTAACAATCTGGTTATGGGCTTCAGCATAATCTAAGTTTTAAAACGGCCATATTGATAAAATTTAAAAATAAGTGTATAATTGTTCCTGAATATAACCGCGGTTTAATAAACCCGGTTAGTGGACTATAAATGATTATAAAGGAGAAAATTTCATGAAATTTTTTATTTATGCGTTATGTTTCGCGGCATTAGCGGTTTTCGGATTCGGCCACGCTTACGCTTCCGCCGAAGCGGAAATTCTTTCCATCGGCTACCCTCACTATGAAGCGAAAGTCCCCGTGACTTTCTTCAACGATAACGCCATGGTCATGTTTTACGGCCCCGAAGAAGCCGTCACTTTCAACATGGTAATACAGCCCGAACCCGACCGCAATTTAGAGCAGTACACGGCTTTTTCAAAAGAGCAGATTAAAAACCTTCCCGATTTCAAAGTAGAAAACGAAGGCTTCGAAACCTATAACGGCGTTAAATTCGCCACCGCGCTCAATAACTTCAAGCGCGACGCCATGAACCTTAAATCCAAAGGCGTATGGACCGTTTTCAATAAAAAAGCCTACGTTCTAACCTATACGGCGCCCGCCGCTTCTTTTGAAAAATATTTAAAGACGGCCGATGCGGCTTTCGCGTCGTTTAAAACGGCCCCGCTTTCGATAACCATGCCTAAAGATTTCGTGCCGCAGAATTCCATTATGATGGGCTTCGGCGAAAGCACTCCCGAAGAATTCAGAATAAATTTCAATATAATCGTAAAACCTGAAGCCGAAAAAACTCTCGAAGAATTCACCGAATTTTCGAAAAAAGAAGCTTCGAAAATTCCCGGCTTCACGATACTCAAAGAAGGTTACGAAACCTACGGCGGAGTCAAATATTTTTCGGTCATACACAAGTTCAAACAGGGCGAAGTTCCGCTTAAAGCTAGAAGCGTATGGACTATAACCAATAAAAAAGTTTATATCCTCACCTACACTTCAACCGAAGGCTCTTTCTCCAAATACGAAGCGGATATCGAAAGCCTCTGCAAAAATTTCTCGGTTAAATAAAAGTTCAATAATTATAGAATAGGGGAACCACCGATGTCAGAAATAAGGGTCAGATTCGCTCCGTCGCCGACGGGGTATCTTCATGTAGGCGGCGCCCGCACGGCGCTTTTTAATTACCTGTACGCCAAAAATACCGGCGGAAAATTCATCCTCAGGATCGAA
This sequence comes from bacterium, assembly GCA_029571125.1. Taxonomy (GTDB): domain Bacteria; phylum Muiribacteriota; class UBA9980; order UBA9980; family UBA9980; genus UBA9980. The sequence goes on along the minus strand of JAKPTH010000279.1, from coordinate 13,390 downwards.
GACACCGACCTGGCGCGTTCGACCGACGAATCGATCAACGCGATACTTCGCTCGATGAAATGGCTGGGGCTCGACTGGGACGAAGGCCCCGAAAAAGGCGGCGAATTCGGGCCTTATTTCCAGACGCAGCGCCTGGACACATATAACAAATACGCCGCTCAGCTGCTCGAATCGGGACACGCATACTACTGCTTCTGCTCTCAGCAGGAAAAAAAAGACGACGCCGAAGCGCAGGGGTCTAAATATCCCGGCACGTGCCGCGCTATAAGCCTCGCCGACGCCAAAAAGCGGCTCGCTGCCGGCGAAAAAGCCGCCATCCGCTTTAAAATGCCCGCAAAAGAAATTAAATTCAAAGATATTGTCCGCGGCGAAGTTTCATTCGACGGCTCGCTTTTCGGCGATATGGTCATAATCCGCCAGGACGGAGTTCCTACATATAACTACGCCGTGGTAATAGACGACGCGCTGATGAATATAACTCACGTCCTCAGGGGCGACGACCATATATCCAATACGCCCAAACAGATAGCCATTTACGAAGCTATCGGCTTTAAAATGCCTGAGTTCGGCCACATATCCATGATCCTGGGGCCCGACGGCTCACGGCTTTCCAAGCGCCACGGCGCCACTTCCGTCGAAGAATATAACAAAAACGGAATATTGCCTGAGGCTTTCGTTAATTACCTGGCGCTGCTCGGATGGTCCCCCGAAGGCGACAGGGAAATATTCCCGCTGGAAGAAATGATCAAGGAATTTTCGCTTTCGCGCGTTTCAAAAAGCGCCGCCATATTCGATTCCACTAAACTAAAATGGATGAACGGCATGTATATAAGGAGCCTTTCGGACGATCAGCTTCTGGAGCGCGTTCTTCCTTTTATGATATCGGAAGGGCTTATAAGCGCAGAAGAAGCAGAAACCAAAAAGGAATGGCTCTTAAAGATAGTCAAAACAATCAAAAATTCGTTCGACCTCTTAACCGAAGCTCCGGCCAAGGCGGCCCTGTTTTTCGGCGAAGATTACGAAATAAAAACGGACGACCCCGAAGTGGCTAAATATATAGAAAATAAAGAAATAACCGGCAAAGCGCTCGGTTTCATAATAGAAGAATTAAACGCCATGCCCGAGTACGGCCCGGCCGCCGTGAAAGCCGCGATCAAAAAGGCGCAGAAAACGCTGGGATTTTCCGGCCACGACGTTTTCATGCCGCTTCGCGTGAGCCTGACCGGGTTAAGCGGAGGCCCCGGCGTTTACGACATGTTCGATATACTCGGAAAAGAACGCGTAACGCTGAGATTGAATAATTTTCTTAAAAAATATACGGCATAAAGGCGGTTGCCCGGCTCGCGGCGTTTGAATTACGCCGCGGAGCGTTTTATGAGTGAAACAACTATTAAAAGCCCTTTAAAAGCAGCGTTTTACTGCCTGATCTTCGGGGCCGGCGCGGGGCAGATATATAACGGACAGACGCGTAAAGGCGCGGCGATGATGATACTTTTTTTCGCGCCCGTTTGTTATTTGACTTATATGATACTGCTCATCTACTCCAGATACTGGCATCGGGCCGCTGCCGGCGATTTGAGCGTCGCGGCCGAGTTCGTTAGAGATATCAGAAACGACCAGGCTATCGCGTCCAATTCTTCTTTCGCGGGTATTCTTTGGCTGATTTCAATAGTGGACGGCTATGTCAGCGCTAAATTAATAAATAAAAAAGCGGAACGCAATGAATGAATTAATGAGCGGATTTTTCATGAATTTAGAGGAGCCCGTCTTCAGGCCGCCGCGCGAACACGACTCGCTGATAATACAGGCCACGATAGGATGTTCACGTAACGGCTGCCTGTTTTGCGCGATGTACAAGGGCAAGAAATTCAGGATTAAAACCCCCGCCGAAATAGAAAGAGAGGCCGCCGCCATACCGGCGCCTTTAAGAAACGGCGTCAGCAAAATATTTCTCGCGGACGCCAACGCGTTCTGCGTTAAAAGCGACGATCTGCTTGAAATAGCGGACATATTGAAAAAATATTTTATAAACAGCCGCTTTATTTCCATTTACGCGAGCCCGCTCGATATTCTCGAAAAAAGCGGCGGCGAGCTCGAAGCTTTAAGAAAAGCCGGAATCAAAAATCTTTACGTCGGGCTCGAAACCGGTTCCGACAACGTACTCCGGCTTATGAACAAGCCCGGCGGCTTCGCCGAAAGTTCGCTCGCCATGAAAAAGGCTCACGCCGCCGGATTCGTTCTTTCGGTTACCCTGCTTCTCGGCATAGGCGGAAAAAAATACACGGCCGAACATTCCCTCGAAAGCGCGAGGCTTATAAACGAATGCTCGCCGAGGTTCGTTAACACGCTGACGCTAACGCTTTATAAAACCGCGCCGCTTTATAAAACGGCCGAAAGGGGCGAATTCGAAATGCTTTCAAATTACGGCATAATAGAAGAGCACCGCGATTTTATAACAAGGCTCACCGTCAACCGGGTAATTTACAGGTCCAACCACGTCTCGAATTTTATCGGACTTGAAGGCGTTTTATCTAAAGACAAAGAAAGCCTGCTCGCCGCGCTATCTAAGTTCAAGCAGGACCGCGTTTCGGATAATTTTATAAATTTAAAAACGGGTGGTAATTATGAAATTTAAGATAGGCTGTAAAACGGATATAGGCAGAAAAAAGTCGAATAACGAAGACAGTTACTATTTTCTCGAAAACGTCGGCCTTTTCGGAGTTGCGGACGGCATGGGCGGACACGCGGGCGGCGAGGTCGCTTCGAAACTGGCGGCGGAAACCATAACCAAACGCGTGGCCGGCGCCGGCGACAGGCTCGATAAAATAGAGAACATACCTTCTTTCATAAGCAATATCATAACTATAGCCAGCGACAGCATCAAGCAGGAGGCGCTCGAAAATCCCTCGCTGCGCGGCATGGGAACCACCCTCGTGCAGGCGCTTTGCGTAAACGGAAAAGTTTTCGTATCCAACATCGGCGACGCGCGCTGCTACAAACTTTCGGCTTCCGGTGAATTCAGCCTGATATCGCACGATCATTCGCAAATACAGGATTACATAGACGACGGCCTCATAACCGAAGAACAGGCGAAAGTCCACCCCATGCGCCATGTCATAACCCAGGCCGTAGGCTACACCGACAATCTGAACGCGCGCACCGTCGAATGCGAGTACAAAGCCGGCGATTATTACCTTCTTTGCTCAGACGGCCTCAACGACCAGTTCAAAAACGACGGCGAAATAAAAGACCTGATGGTCAAATCGCTCGCCGAAACCGGAGACGACCTCGACGCCACATGCCAGAAGATGGTGGACGAAGCCAACGAACTCGGCGGACGCGACAATATAACGGTCCTCATTTTTAAAATATTAGAGTAACCAAACCAAATAAAAACATATAAACACGAGAGGGGTAATGTAAAAATGCTCGAAAAAATACTCAAAAGAATAGACGCCTACCAGGAAGACATGATAAAACTCCAGACCGAAATAACCGCCATACCCGCGCTTTCTCCGGAAAACGGCGGCGACGGCGAACACGACAAGGCCGAATATTTAAAGAAAGTCCTCGCCGATTTCGGTTTTTGCGATATTAAAACGTTCCACGCGCCGGACGACCGCTGCAAAACAAAGGCGCGCCCGAGCGTAATAGCCAAAGTGCGCGGCAAATCGAGCGCTAAAACATTCTGGGTTATGTCGCACACCGATATCGTGCCGCCCGGCGAACTTTCCATGTGGAATTCGGACCCTTACAAAGTGGTCGTAAAAGACGGAAAACTCTTCGGCCGCGGCGTCGAAGACAACCAGCAGGGCCTGGTAAGCTCAGTATTCACCTTTAAAGCCTTCATCGACGAAAAAATCACGCCCGAATACGATCTCGGCCTGCTGCTGGTGGCCGACGAAGAAACCGGCTCCAAATACGGACTCGGCTATCTCATTAAACAGCAACCGGAACTCTTCGGCAAAAACGATATAATATGCGTTCCCGACGGCGGCAATCCGGACGGCACCATGATAGAAATCGCCGAAAAATCGATCGCATGGATGAAGATAAGAACGAGCGGAAAGCAATGCCACGGCTCACGCCCCGAATGCGGAATAAACGCGCACCGGGCCAACGCCCATCTCATAGTCAAATTCGACGCGCTTTACAAGGACTTCCCTGCTCGCGACGAGCTTTTCGAGCCTCCTATCTCCACTTTCGAACCCACCAAAAAAGACGCAAACGTCCCTAATATAAACACCATTCCCGGCGACGACGTATTTTACATGGACTGCCGCGTGCTTCCGCGCTACGATCTCAAAAACGAAGTTCTACCCAAAATGCGCGCCTACGCCGACGAAGTGGAAAAGCAGTTCGGCGTCAAAATAGAGTTCTCTTACCCTCAAATAGAACAGGCCGCGCCCGCCACTTCCGGCGATTCGGAAGTCGTAAAACTTTTAAGCGCGGCTGTCCGCGATATTTATAAAAAAGAGCCCAAACTCGAAGGCATAGGCGGCGGCACGGTGGCCGCATTCTTCCGCCGCGCCGGAATCCCGTGCGTGGTATGGAGCAGGCTCGACGAATCCTGCCACCAGCCCAACGAATACTGCATAATTTCAAACATGATAGGCGACTCCAAAGTTTTCGCCCACATGATAATGAACATGAAGTAAAATTAAATACAGCGGAAGCGGGTTGATTAATTCCAATGCAAAACGCCAGTCATAAAAATCTTTCGCTCGAAAATAACGAGCTTTTATTCGGCTGTTCGAATATCAAAAAGATCGTCTCGATCGAAATAACCGACGATTCCAGGGCCGTGATATACTATTCGGGCGAAAACGGCAGGACCATGTCGTGCGAGTTCGATTTCGAACCGGTCATCCTGCTCGGCGAAGAAAGCATCGTTTACGGCGCTAAAACCAAGCCCGTCGAAATGAAAAAGCTCGAAGGAAATAACTTCTTCAAGTATCTCGCGCGCTACAGGAGCGCCGCGGCCCTCGACGAAGCCCTCAAGCATTTATTTGAAACGACCGGCTGCAAGCCGTCTTCAGAAGACGCGCCGTACATGCACATATCAGACCCGGTTCACCAGTATATGCTGACCAGCGGAAACACCAATTTCAAATCGATGCGCTTTTCCGAGCTGAAAAGGCTTACCATAGATATCGAAACGGACTGCGCCGAAGAATTCGATTTCTCCAACGCCAAGCGCGAAAGCGACAGGATACTGCTTATAGGCGTTCATTATTCCGGCGACGGCCGCGTCGAATTCGCTTCCGCTAAAGATAAAACCGAAAAAGAAATGCTGGAATGGCTTTCCGAAGCCATATTAAAATACGATCCCGACACCATCGAAGGCCATAACATATTCAAGTTCGACCTGGCTTATATAGCGGAACGCGCTAAAAGGCATAAAGTAAAACTTAAATGGGGCCGCGACGGCTCCGAAATAAAGTTCCGCAAATCGCGCATACAGGTCGCTGAGCGCACGCTCGATTACACTCGCTGCGATATCTTCGGAAGAAACGTAGTGGACACCTGGATACTCGCCCAGTATTACGACGTGCAGAACCGCTCTCTCGAGTCGTTCAACTTAAAGCACCTGGCGAGGCATTTCGGCGTGGCGCCGAAGGACCGCCAGTATATCGACCATTCTAAAATAAAATGGAGCTTCGAAAACGATTACGAAGCTTTCCTCAAATACAATAAAGACGACCTGGCCGAAACCGCGGCCATATCAGAAATACTATCCTACGGATATTTCGTGCAGTCCACCATATTCCCTTACTCCTACCAGAACTGCATAGTGCGCGGCAACGCCACTAAAATAAACTCGCTTTTCATAAGGGAATACTTAAGGCGCGGCTATTCGGTTCCCAAGAACCCCAACAGAGGCGCCAGGACCGATTTCGAAGGCGGCTACACCGACATATTCGTGGAAGGCATAGTCAAAAACGTCGGTCATTGCGACGTGCGATCGCTCTATCCGTCCATAATGCTCGCTTATAAAATAGCGCCGGCGGCCGACACCACGGGCATTTTTCTGCCCATGCTCACCACGCTCCGCGATTACCGGATAGAAGCCAAATCGCTCATGAAAAAAGCGAAGGACGAGCACGATAAAAAATATTACGACGCCCTGCAGGGGACCTTTAAAATACTTATAAACTCGTTTTACGGATATCTCGGCTCTTCGCTGCACAATTTCTCCGATATTTCGGCCGCCGCGGAAGTCACCAGAATAGGCCGCGAAACAATAATAAAAATGGTCGAAATTTTAAAAGCCGAAAAGTGCACGCCGGTCGAAATCGATACCGACGGCGTTTACTTCGTTCCTCCGGAAGGCATGAGCGAAGACGCCGACTTCGAAAAGCTTACAGCTAAAATCAACGCCCGCCTGCGCGAGGGCATCGAAGTGGAATACGACGGCCGGTTCAAGGCGATGCTGAGCTTTAAAATGAAAAATTACGCCCTTCTCGGCTACGACGGAAGCCTTAGCATTAAAGGGTCCGCCTTAAAATCGCGCGGGCTCGAAAAATACCTGCGTTCCCTTACGCACGACATGATTTTTTATATGCTCAACGACGAGACGCACAAAATAAAAAAGGCTTACGAAAAATACAGGGAACTCATAGAAACCAGAAAAATGTCCATCGACGACATCTGTAAAACCGAAACGCTGACCGAATCGCCGAGGGCTTATAAGCTCAAAGTGGACGAAAAAAAACGCAATCCCGCGGCGCAATACGAGCTCGCGATAAAATCCGGACGCGAATTCCAGGCCGGCGACCAGGTTTCGTTTTACATAACCGGCGATTCCAAAAAAGTTACCGCTTATTCAAACTGCAAGCTCAAAGAGCAGTTCAACGAAAAAGAGCCGGATTATAACGCCGCTTACTACCTCGACAAACTGGATTCGCAATATAAAAAATTCTCCGAAACGGCCGGATTGCCGTCTTCGGCGGCGTCGAAAGACGAGGACAAAGACCAGGGCGAGCTTTTTTAAAGCCCGGCCCGCGGACGGCGGAGCAATAGTTCATGACGGAGGCATTTAAATGTGTCCAAAGCGTATCGAAAGAGATATTCTCGGCGAAGCTGAAATTTCAAATTTAACGTATTACGGCATAAACACGGCCCGCTCCATACAGTCGAGCAGGATTTCCGATATTTTGGAGCCCGTCGAATTTATAATGGCGTTCATTCAGGTCAAAAAAGCCTGCGCCATGGCTAATATGGAGCTCGAGCTGATGCCCGTTGAAAAAGGCGGCCCTATAGTAAAGGCTTGCGACGAAATGCTCGCCGGCGCGCATATATCGTAATTCATAATAGATATCTTTCACGGCGGCTCCGGCGTGGCTTTCAATATGAACGTAAACGAAATAATAGCCAACCGGGCGCTGGAACTATCCGGCTATCCCAGGGGCGCTTACGCTATGATATCGCCTTTTAACGACGTGAACATGTCGCAGGGAGATTCCGACGTTTTTAACTCGGCGGCGAGAATAGCCGTCATAGCGGCTACGCAAAAATTGACGGCGGCGCTGGGCGAACTTAAAAACGCCTTTTTAAAAAAGAGCCTGGAATTCGATTTCTTATTGAAACCTTCGAGGGCGAATTTTCGCGATTCAGTGCCGGTGACTCTCGGACAGGAATTTTTAACATACGCGGAAACCGTCAAAAAATGCGCCGAAGACATCGAGCACGCTAAAAAAAGGCTGCTTTGCCTTAGCGCCGGCGGCACGGAAGTGGGCACTGGATTCAATTCCCACCAGGGCTTTATCGAAAGGGTCATATCCAAAATATCCGAAATAACGAAAACTAACTTCGAAAAATCCGAAGACCTCGTCGAACTGGCTTCTTCGGCTTACGATTTCATGAATTTTTCATCGCGGCTTAAAAACACCGCCGCTTCGCTCATTAAAATATCCGCCGAGCTTTCGCTTTTAGGATCCGGCCCGGCGGCGGGCTTCAACGAAATTATAATACCGCCTCTCCAGCTGGGATCTTCGCTGGTACCGGCCAAATACAACCCCGTAGCGCTCGAAAACCTCTCCATGGTGTCCATGCAGATATCGGGCATCGATCACATCATAACCCAGGCGGCCATAAACACTCCGCCCGACCTTAATATCAATATGCCGCTGATAACCTATAATCTTTTGTTCGGATTGAAAATCCTCACTAACGCCGTTAATATCACAAGCGAAAAATGCGTCGCCGAAATCGCCGCCAACGAAAGCGTATTGAAGAGCAGCTTCGAAAGCAGCCCGGCCCTTATCGCCGCGCTCGTTCCGAAAGTCGGCTATAACGAAGCCGCTTCGCTGGTAAGCGAGGCTAAAAACTCTTCGAAAACAGTGCTCGAACTTATTCGCGATAAAAAACTCATGAGCGACGAAGAACTGAACGCCTTGAAAACGGCCCGAAAAGTTAGCGAACCCGGATTTTTGCTGAAAAAATAATAAGCGATTTAACAATTAAAATAAAAGGAGAATCGAAATGCAAAAACATTTCTGGCACTCGATGAATTTTAAGGACGTGTGCAATTACTGGAGCACGAACACCGAAAAAGGGCTCGATAAAAAAGCCGCGCAGGAGCTGCTTTTAAAAATCGGGCACAACAGGCTGAAGGAAAAGCCGAAAAAGCCCCTTTTCATAGTTTTTATAGAACAGCTCAATAATTTCATAATCTGGACGCTCATAGTCGCGGCCGTAATATCAGCCGTGACCGGACATATGGAAAACCCGACGGGAGGATTTTTCGTCAAATACGGCGACTTCGTAGCGATCATGCTTATAGTTCTTCTTAACGCGTTCCTCGGCCTTTTTCAGGAAATAAAAGCGGACGCGGCCATGGAAGCGCTCAAAAAGATGTCGGCGCGCCAGGCCAAAGTCATCAGAAACGGCGAGCTGCTCACCATTGAAGCCGAAGAGCTCGTATGCGGCGACGTCATCGTTCTCGAAGAAGGCGACATAGTTCCGGCCGATATCAAAGTGTTCGAAACGCACCGCTTTTCCACTTCCGAAGCCGCGCTCACCGGCGAATCGGTGGCGGTAATGAAGCAGAATATCGAAGTCATCGATAAGGAAGCGCCCCTTTCAGAGCGCATCAACATGGTATATATGGGCACTACCGTCGCCACCGGACGCGCTAAAGGCATAGTCGTAAACACCGGCATGTTCACCGAACTCGGAAAGATCGCCAAATCCATAGACGATATTTCCGACGAGGACACGCCGCTTCAGAAAAAGCTCAACGAATTCGGCCACCAGATAGTTTATTTATGCATCGTAGTCAGCGTCGTGATATTTCTTATCGGAATACTCCGCGATAAAGAAGGATCGCTCATGCTCTATTTCATGACCGCCGTAAGCCTCGCTGTGGCGGCCATCCCCGAAGGCCTTCCGGCCATAACCACCATCGTCATGGCGCTCGGAACTCAGAGAATGGCCGGTAAAAACGCCATCGTCAGAAAGCTCGCTTCCGTAGAAACGCTCGGCTGCACCACTGTAATCTGCACGGACAAAACCGGCACGCTCACTCAGAACAAAATGGTACTCAAAAAGATATACTGCGACGGCGATTATATAGACGTGACCGGCGAGGGCTATGAAATTAAGGGCCAGCTGAGAAAAGGCAAGCACATAGTATCCAACGACGATATAATAAAGCCCCATAGCGCCACCGGCGCCATACTCGACACAGGCATTCTCTGCAACAACGCCAGGATCAAGCCCAACGAAAAAGACCCCGGAATAGTCGATTTCGTCGGCGATCCCACCGAAGTGGCTTTCCTGGTCGCGGCTAAAAAAGCGGCCGTCAATATAGACGCCAAATACGGCGAGTACACTTTTTTCGACGAAGTGCCGTTCAGCTCCGAACGCAAAATGATGACCAAGGTTTATAAAAAAGCCGACGAATACATGATCTACACTAAAGGCGCGCCAGAAATGGTAATGGCGAGGGCTAAATTTACGCTCGAAAACGGCAAAATAGTAGCTTTAGACGATAAAAAGAAAAAAGAACTGCTCGACGTTAACGAAAAAATGGCCGCCATGGCTTTCCGCGTCCTCGGCCTCGCCGGCAAATCCATCGGCGCAGACAGCGTGGACGCCGCGCACGAAAACGACGCCAACTTATTTGAAAAAGACCTTATATTTTACGGCCTCGCCGGCATAATGGACCCGCCTAAAATCGAAGTCAAAGACTCAATAGAGCTTTGCAGGCGCGCCGGCATTTCCACCGTTATGATAACCGGCGACCATAAAGGCACGGCTTCGGCCATAGCCAGAGACCTCGGCATACTAACCGAAGGCAAGCAGTCGCTTTCCGGCGCCGAACTCGACAGGATCGACGACGAAAAATTAACCGAAATATGCAGCAACACCGCCGTTTTCGCGCGGGTCACGGCGGAGCACAAGCTGAGGATCGTAAAGGCTTTTAAAAACAGGGGCGAAGTAGTGGCCATGACCGGCGACGGAATAAACGACGCGCCCGCCATAAAAGAGGCTTCCATAGGCATAGCGATGGGCATCGCGGGCACCGACGTCACCAAATCGGCCGCCGACATGGTCCTCGCCGACGACAATTTCTCCACCATAGTCGCCGCCGTCGAAGAAGGACGCGTTATATACAACAATATCAAAAAATTCATATATTTCCTGTTCTCGTCCAACATGGGACTGGTTTTTGCCATATTCTTCACCGTAATATTCGGCTGGCGCCAGCCGGTCTTCCCGCTGCAGATTCTGTGGATAAACCTCATAACCAACGGCCTTCCGGCTCTCGCGCTCGGCGTCGACCCGGCCGAACGCGACCTCATGTCTAAAAAGCCGCGTTCCACTAAAGATAAAATCATAGGCCCGTGGGAATTCTGGATGATACTCGTCAACGGCGTCATAATGGGCATCGCCGCGCTTTACGCTTTTTACTACGAATATTACGTAATAAAAGAAGCCGGCCTCACCTCACAGCAGCAGTATTACGAAGCATGCACCATGGCCTTCGCCATACTCGCGCTTTCCCCGATCATCCACGCTTTCAGCTGCCGCTCGAAATCGATTTCCGCTTTCCGCGGCGTCTTCGAAAATACATGGATATGGTTTTCCGCCGCTTTCGCCGTCGCGCTGCAGCTTGTCGCGGTCCACTACAAACCCCTGCAGTCGGCCTTTAAGACCATCGATATAAGCTTCGAAAAATGGTTCGTCATAATAGGCCTCAGCATTTTGCCGCTGCTTTTTATGGAATTCTATAAAATCGGCCTTAAAATCAAAGGTAAAAAAATAGAATAGGCAGGAGCTAACTAATTATGAACCCAAAATTCAAGAAAAACGAATATTTATTTTTTTTAATATTTTTAGCCGCGGCTGTTTTTAATATGGCGCTCGACGTTCCGCCCGCTTTAGCGGCCGGAACCGGAGACGACGGCCCCGCGCGCGCCTCCCGCTGGACGCCGCTTATACCTTACTGCAAAACAGTAATGATAATACCCCTCGATTCCAGGCCCGCCAACGTGCTCTATCCTTCGCTCATCTGCAAAATCGCCGGATTCGAGCCCATGCTGCCGCCGGCGGAGCTTATGGACAATTTCAAAAAACCGGCGGATTGCGAAAAAATGGCCGAATGGATGACGGCCAACGCCGATAAGGCCGACGCCTTCGTCATTTCCGCCACCATGCTCTGCTACGGCGGCCTGGTGGCCTCGCGCACTTCCGAAAAGCACCTCTACCAGGCGCTTAAAAACCTCAAGCATATAGAAAATCTGAAAAAAAAATATCCCGGCAAGCCCGTATTCGTTTATGATATCATCCAGCGTCTCGCCGTGACCGCTTCCAGCGAGAAAGACCTCGAATATTACAATCTCGTCAGGCAGTGGGCGATACTCGAGGATAAAATTAAAACGGCGCCCGAACCCGGCGACGCCGAAACGCACGCCAGGGTTAGATCGCAGATACCGCAGAGGGTTTTCGACGACTATATGAAAGCCAGAAAACGCAATAACGCCGTAAACGTTAAATCGGTTCAAATGCGAGCAGCCGGCCACATAGACTATCTGGTTTTAGGCCAGGACGACGCCTCGAAGTACGGCATACATAAAAGCGAGGCGCGCGCGCTTCGGAATTTCGCCGAAAATATAAGACTCGGCGGCAGCTACAACATTTTCCCCGGCGCCGACGAAATAGACGCGGTTTTAATTGCCAGGCTCGCTTCGTTTTTCTATAAAATAAAGCCGAAATACCGCGTCGTCTATCCCAACGGCGAATCGGCCCGCTGGATAGCGCCTTACGAGGACATCGAAATATCCGAAAATATAAAACGCCACATAGAAGTATCCGGAGCCGACATATGCGCGGACGGCGAAACCGCCGATATAATCCTCGCGCTTAACGCCACGGCGGAAAACGAAATAAAAAGAGCCCGGGATATGGATAAAATAACCGACACGATCGCTGCGCTCGTTAAAGAAGGAAAACTTGTCGCGGCGGCCGACCTTTCTTTCGCCAACCGTTCGGACACCGCATTCGTGGAACTTTTGTGCGCTAAAACCGACGTGACCGAACTCGCAGCCTACAGCGCATGGAACACGGCCGGAAATAAAATCGGTTTCGCCCTGGGCCAGGCTTCGGCCCGCTGGCATTCGCTCAACTTAAAGCCGAACGAACCCGGCTTCTCTTTTTCCGTAGTGGAAAACGGCCGGAGCTTCAGCTCGAAAACGCCCGGCTCTTTTCAGGGCGGCGTTCCCGGAAGCTTAACCGCCCCGCCTCCCGCGCCCGGCGATATTTTCACCGACAAATTAAAATTACACTGCGCCAGAACGCATTATGAGCTTTTAATGCTGCGCTTTTTAAAAGACTACAGCTATAAAAATTTCACGATGAAACAGGCCGAAAAATATATAGCAAGCGCCGGAGCCGACCGCTTCGACCTCAAAGATAAAAAAAGCGACGTGCAGGATTTCGTGGCGCGCTCCCTCGCTCCATACGCCCATAAATGGTTCGAACGCTTTAAAGGCAAACAGATGAAAACTTCCATAAAAGCCTATCACGACGAAACCCCGCGCGCGTATATAAAAAGCCTCGAAAACCTTAAAATCACACTGCCGTGGCCCAGAATATTCGAATGCGAAATAAATTTCAACTTCGGCTTCGATATTAGAGCTGCCAAATAAATTGCCGCGGCAATATTATAAATCCAGAAAGAGTGATGCCTCATGTCCACGCTGAACCAGACGCCTACAGCCAACAGGCTGCATATAGCCATTTTCGGCAAACGCAATACCGGAAAATCCAGCCTCATTAACGCCATTACAAATCAGCAGACCGCAATAGTTTCCGATCAGGCCGGAACTACCACTGACCCGGTCTATAAAGCAATGGAAATACTTCCCATAGGCCCCGTCGTCAT
>JAKPTH010000245.1 GCA_029571125.1 bacterium | reverse complement strand
CTTGCCGTCAGGCGTTATTGCAAGGCCTTTCGGATCGCCGCCGAGCGTCGCGCCGTTCTTTAAGACTTCTTCGGGCTGCTGCGCGCCGGAAACATTGCTTTTGACCTCAACCTTGACGCGCAGGTTGGCGTAAGGGTTTTCGCCGTCGACGATATATTCTCCGCCGTTTGCGAGCGTGGGAAGTATCGACTCGTCGGTGTTGTAGCCGTCGTAGTCGTCTATGTCGTTGTAATATTTTGAACGGTTGACGAGAGTTTCATTTAAAAGCCTGGGTAAGCCCGTAACTTCGTCGGTGCCGTTGGCTATTTTGGGCGCCGCCGCGTCTGGCAGATATTCTTCATGCGTGGGTCCTGGTTTGAGATCGACGTTTACCGTGGACGCCTGGTAGGGGTCGTCGAAGGATTTTTTTGCGATCTCGTTCATCATTTCGCGCGCGAGATTTTGCGAGGTGAAAGATTTGTAATTACGTCTGGAAAGCCGTTCGCTAACCTGAAACGTATTGAAAATCGGCCCCATCAGAACGGCGACAAGAAACATGGTTACGATAAGCTCTAAAATTGTAAAAGCGCGCCGATGTTTGTTTTTCATAATCAAATTCTGTCAAAAAAATGTTGTAATGAATATATTAAAAATTAAAACCAGAAGTAATTATACATTAACTGCGCTGTTTTTTCAAGTTTAAAAATTATTAAAAAAAGTATTGAAAAAAAACAGGTTTTGGTTTAAAATTAGAGTTCGAAAGGTTAACCGGTTTTATCCAGTTTGCTTTGATTTTGATTATTGAAGTTTTGAAAAGGTATTTGAATGCCGTACTATAAATATAAAACGATCGACCGTAACGGTAAAGCATCATCAGGCCACGGCGAAGCGGAAAGCGAAGAAGCCATGATAGACAGCCTTATGTCCGGCGGCTGCTTCGTGGCCGAAATCAGCGAGACCAGAAAGCCCCAAAAAGCCTTAAGCGCCTTGCTCGCTTCGGCGGCCCGAGGGCTTTCTCTGTACAATCGCGTCAGCCAGAAAGAAATCACATTTTTTTATATGCAGATATCCGCGCTCGTAGGCTCCGGCCTTACTCTTGTAGACAGCCTGGACTCGCTGGCCGAGCAGGCCGAAAACCGCTATTTTAAAAGCGTTATAACCGATTTGAAAACTCAGGTTTCCACAGGTAAAACTTTTTTCGAAGCTGTTTCTTCTTATCCCGATGTCTTCGACAAGCTTTCGGCCAACATGATAAAGGCGGGCGAAACCGGCGCGGGCCTCGATACGGTGCTCGCCGAAATAGCCAAATTTTCCGAACGGGACGCCAAGCTGCGCGCAAAGGTAAGATCGGCTATGCTTTACCCGGGAGTGCTTTCGCTTATTTCAGCCAGCGTCGTATGCTTTTTGATAATATACGTCTTTCCGAAATTTACCAAAATATTCGCCAAAGCCAAGGGCGGTCTGCCGCGCCCTACGGTTATGCTCATGTCGATAAGCGAATTCATGCAGGCCCATTATGTGCACGGTCTTATCGCCATAGCGCTGCTTGTGGTGCTTGTTAAGTGGCTTATGGAAACCAATGAAGGATTCAAACGTTTCGTCCATCGTTACGCGTTGAAACTTCCTATTTTCGGCGGCATTATTTTGAAAGCTTCGGTCGCCAGATTTTCCAGGACGCTCGGGACACTTCTTCAGGGAGGCGTTCCGGTGCTAAAATGCCTCGAAATTTCCGAGGAAATTATCGGCAATCTTACCCTTAAAAAAATAGTGCGCGAATTGACCGACGGCGTCGCGCACGGCAAGACCATGTACGATACGCTCAGGCTGCATAAAATATTTCCTTATACGGTCACAAAAATGGTTCAAACCGGAGAAAAAACAGGCACGCTGTCAAGGCTTTTGCTTCGCGCCGCGGATTTTCTCGAATATGAAGCGGAGGTTTTAATTGAAGGGCTTACATCCATCATCGAGCCGGTCCTGATAGTGGGAATGGGTGTCGTAATAGGGTTTATCGCAATGGCGATGTTTATGCCCATGTTCGATATGACGAGCACTATTAAGTAGAGCATGCGGGGCAATGAATAAAAATTTCATCTGTAACAAATAAAGAAATAATAAATAACAAAATATTATTGGAGGGATTTAAAGTGTCAAATTTAATCAAAAGGGGCCAGAAGGGTTTTACCCTGGTGGAAATCATGATCGTTCTAGTTATTCTCGGACTTTTAATAGCGGTGGCCCTGCCCAAAGTCAGCCAGGTCCTTTCGACCGGCAAAGTCAACGCCACGCGCACTTCCATGTCTTCTCTCGCTAAAGCCATAAAAAGTTTTAACGCCGACACCAGCGTATGGCCGGGCAATATAAGCGATCTCATCGTGCCCATCGCAGCCGCCAAACCTTGCTATAACACAAAAACTCTCGCCGCCGCAACTTATACGGCCGTACAGGTTAAAAACTGGAAAGGCCCTTATATGGACGGCACTACGAACGAAATTTCAGTCGACGCATGGGGCGCCAAAGTTGCCCTTGGCGTTGTCGATCCCACGTCGTTCGCGTTCGCCGGAAAAGATATTAACGACGCCGCAGTGTCGGTTACAAACTCAAAAGATTGCGACACGTTTAACGAACTCGGCGCCGTGCCGGGGTTATACCTTCATTCGCCCGGCGACGACACGGTCACCAGCAACGCCGCCAACGCTAAAGACGATATATTCGTTTATGTAAGCGGAAAAGTCCAGTAAAATTGAAATAACGGCAGTATTTTATTGCGGCGGATTGTTTCCGGCGGTCAGAACATGCGTAAACGCTCATTTAATAAAATTAACATACCGTCAGCCGCCGGGGGCTTCACCCTCGTCGAAATTTCCGTCGTAATAGTAATACTCGGCCTTATGGCCGCCATTTCGTATCCGTCGGTCTCCGGCTCTTACAGCCGGAGCCGCTTGAGCTCTTCATGCCTTCAAATCGTGAGCGCGCTTAAAACGGCGCGCGGCCTCTCGGTTACTTCGTCCGATAACAGGTCTTACGGCGTGGTTTTTCTGCCGTCGGGCCGCTACAGAATATACAGCTTTCCTTCGGAAACTCTCATCGATCAGTCGAATTATAATGCTGCCTCTATAGCCGTGCCTTACGGCGAAAGTTACGAAATCGACTCTTCTGTGTCTATAGCCAATTTCCAAACGGCCGTCCAGCCTTTTTTTGTAATATTCCGCGACGACGGGCTGCCGAGCGCCGACGGAGTAAATATTCCGCTTCCCGACGAAGCTTCAGCGATCAAGCTGATTTCAGAATCGGTCAGCGACGAATTGGTTATTAAAATAAGCAAATCCACAGGCATCGCGGAGGTCAGATGATTTTTTATCCGCATCACGAAAAATCCTGCGGTAAAGGGCCTGCCGGCTTCACTCTTTCTGAAGTGCTCGTTGCTATGGTTCTTCTGACCATCGTCACTCAGGCGGTTTATCAGTTTTATTCCATCGGGCTGCGCTCATACCGAAATACTCAATTCAACGCCGATATGGTGGGCTCTGCACGTTATTTGAAAAAACTGATCGAAGAAAAAATTTCTTTCAAATCCAATAACAACTTTAATATTTTTATGAAAAAAAACGGGTTTTCGACTATTTCGGGGCTTAACAATATACTGGTGGAGCTTCCCGAAGGACGCAACGTTGAGTTGTATAACGCTCTAGGCTTCAGCGATTACCTTGTTCATCAGTCGAAAAACATTGAAGAATGCACGTCAGAAGCGATCGTAAAAAAGCTCGCCGCTCTCGGCCATATTTATAATTCTGAATTTTCCGGAAACTATATAACCGAAGTGACCAAAGAAGCGGGGCTTTTAAACGGCTCTTCTTTTACGTTTTCTTTTTCTTCTGCGCCGCTTAATATGCTTGGAGCCAGCTTTTGCGGCCCGGGCGATTCGGTTAAAATATCGGCGGACTGCAATCCTTCATTTACCGCCGAAATAAATGTTTCGGGCCTTAGCGATATTTCGTACCTTCTATCAGGCGCTCCGGCGGCGCCGGTAACCTTCGGCGTTGCCGCGTATAAGCAAAGCGCATATATCGGAAGGGTTTTTGATCTCATGGCGTCGTTCGATTTAAAGCGGGCGCCTGTTTTCACGCCGGGAACCGGCATGAACGCCACTGACGCAAAAACTTATTTCGTGACCGGCACCAATCTTTTTTGCGACGACGGCATGCTCTTTTATGAGCAGGATATTAACGACCGCTTCGTCAACCACGCTTTTTACGTTAAAACGCCGGACGCCGCGGAAGCCGAGCTGGACAGCGACGGCAATGTTTTAAAGCAGCTCAGATACGCCTTCGCCCGCCGCGAAGGCGCCGGCTGGAAGCGCATCGACGACGCCGTTATTTCCAACATAGAAAGTATCGTTTTTAAGTATTTCAATAAAGACGGAAGCGAAATAGCATGCGATAAAAACTATTGGCAATGGCATAAGGGCGATGAAATTTATATGATAAATATAGACCTCACGGTAAAGAAAGAAGACTATAAGCAGAATTTTAAAATGATTATCGAGTTGTAATTTATGAAGCGATATTATAATTTTTTAAAAGGCTTTTCTTATGGCGCCTCGGGCGTTTTCGAACCGCACGCGGCGGGTTCGAGGGGCGTTTCCATTTTGGTGGCGCTTATGGTAGTAATGACTATCATGATGCTAGCTACGATTTCGTTGAAAACGTCTTCGGATGAAATAGATATTTCATCTCACGAGCTTGACGCCCTTCAGGCTTATAACGCAGCCGAGTCTGGCCTGTCGTACGCATCGTCGGCGCTAAATGAAAACGGCGATTTCACAGGGACGATTAACGATACGTTTGAAGTCAGGCTGGAAGAGGACGATTCGACTCCGGAAACTAAATATGCTTATTATAAGGCGGAAGTCATCGATAAAAATGGCGACGGCCGAGCCGATGTCATTTTATCGACCGGTTATTACAACGGCAAGAAACGCGCTGTAATGGCTAAAGTGCTTTCGATAAAACCTTTCGTTATCGAAAAACCCCGCAAGGTTAGAGTAAATTAATTTTACGGCGATTTTTCTTTAAGACCGCTCACCAGATCCGCTCTGTTTTTCATGTTCAATATTTAACGCCATTATCGTTTTTATTATTAACGCTTAGTATTTTTAATTTTTTTCCGATTAATAACCAGAGAGGCAGTATATTACTTCCCGGAAAAGATATCGTCGCGCCTTAACGCGGCAAAACGACGACAAAATAAAAAAATATCGGCAGGTATTGAAATAATGAAAAAGATTAAGATTTTTACTTTCGCTATCGCGGTTTTAACTCTGGCGTTCTGGTTCAATAACGGCTGCTCCAACGACAAGCTGCAGCTCGGCATCCAGGAGGAGTCTCACTATATAAGCAAAATCAAAGCCTATCGCTCCGGCAGCGAGGTAAATACCATCGCGGGCGTCAGAGTGGGCGAGCACGTCATAATAGAAGGCCGCGCTTTTAATCAAAATAACACCAGCGTCGAAGACGGCGCGATATCTATTTCATCCACGGACGAAAAAATAGCCAAAGTGCTTACCGTTTACCGCTCGGATAAGTCATATTACGGCGTGGTGCGCGGCGAAGCCGTAGGCAGCATAGAAATAATACTCGCCGGCGGAAATATCACGCTTCCCGTGTTTTTCGGAGTGAGCACCACTTCCGGCGGCGATAACAAGCCTTACATCAAATTTAAAACGGTTTCTACGGAACCTATCGCCGTGGGAACGGCAAGACAGTATAACGCCAACTATATAGACTCCAAGGGCGCCGTTTCAACCACCACGGCCCTTGTATGGTCTCTGGTGCCCGCCAACGAGGCGGTCGCTAAAATCGCCAGCCAGACTAAAGATACCGCCGTTATACAGGGTATAGCAACCGGCGAAGTCGAGCTGCTGGTTAAGGACGCGGAAAACACCGTCGCGTCTTCTGTTACGATAAACGTGAAATAACGCCTTACGGCGGTTAAAAAACGCCGGCGGCGGCATTGGAATAATTTATGGCAGAAGCTTTAAACATGGTTAAAGAAAATATACTGGGAATAGATTTCGGCAGCGCGGCCGTGAAAATCGGCGAAGGCTCTTTTTCCGAAACCGGCGTGCGCGTGTCGAAAGTGGCTTTTCGCCAGATAATAAGCCATGACACGCTGAGCGAACAGGCGAGCGCGCAGATAATAAAAGAAATGATTATGGAAAACCAGATAGGCGCCTCTTCTGCATTTTTCGTTCTTAACGGACCGCAGTGCCAGATACGGGTGATGACGCTCCCTAAAATGAGCGACGATCTTCTCGAAAAAACGATCCGTTCGGAGATTAAAAAAGAGCTCAGCCAGCCGCTGGAAGATTATAAAATAGATTTTAAAACGTGCCGCGAGTTCGAAGTTAAGTCCGAAGAAGGCATAAATCAGAAAAAAGTCGAAACAATAGTAACCGCAATCGACAACAAGACTATTTCTAGATATTGCGCTATAGCCGAAAACGCCGGGCTCAAATGCGCGGGTTTTATTCCTGCGGCCATCGGCCTTTTCTCGTTTTCAAAAAAATCCGGCATGCTTTCCGGTATCGGTGAAAACGAGGTCATAATGTTTCTGGATTTCGGCAATTCGCAGATGAGCGTTAATTTTATAAGCTCGAACGGCCTGAGATTTTCCAAAGAGATAAATATGGGCGGCAGCGCGCTTACTACGGTCGTAAAAACGATGCATTCGGACGAAACGCTTTCCGTGGAGGCCGCCGAAGGCAAAAAGTTTAAAATAGGCCTTATGGCGCAGGACGCCGTTGACGCGCTGAGCGATTCTTCTCCGAACGCTAATTTACATAAAGTTCTTAATCTTTCCTTTAAAAAATTATTTCAGCGCTTGAGGCTCAGCACCGGCTATTACTTTGCGCACTTTCGCGATTCGACGCTCAGCTCACAGGTTATGAAACAGATAATCATCGCGGGCGGCAATTCCGAAATTCCTGGAATCGCTTCTTTTTTTGACGACGCGTTCGACGCCGCCGTAGCCAAGGCTGATTCTTGGAAAGCCGTCGATAACGGAGAGTGCAATTTAAGCGTATGCGAGCAGTACAATCTTTCGTTTTTAAACCTCTGCGCCGCGTTTTGCGAATACTACACGCCGGAGTATAAAATTAATATATCCAACGTCAGACCGGCTCCCGCAAAACAGAAATCCGATAACGAAACTAAATTCAATGATTTTATCGCTTCGAATGCGCCCGGCCTGCAGAGCATTTCAAATTATAAATTCGTAAATATCGCCGCAGCCGCATTGATTTTTTATATAATAGTATTCGCTTCAATAAGCGTTTACGATATGGCGTCGATTTTTTCATATAATTCTCAAAAATCGGCGTTCGAAGCTAAATTTAACGAATTAAACTCGCCTTCCGCTGCGGATGAAAGAAATAAAATCAACGAGCGCTATGCCGCTTTTAATAAAAAAAAGACAGCCAGAGAAATTATAGAATTCAAAAAAAATTCCCTCGACAAAACGCTGGCCTCGATAAGCGCACAGCTTCCTGACGGCACTATAATCAGCTCGTTAAATTTCGTAAACGAAGTTAAACCTGTTCTAATATTGAACGGCTCTGCCGGAGAATACGCAAAAGTAATAACGTTCAGCGATGAGCTCAAAAAAAACGGTTCGTTTTCTAAAGTGTCCATGAAAAAGTCTGAACAAAAAGCCAGCAGGGTAGAGTTTCAATTCGACTGTGAGCTGGGAACGGGAAAGGGCAATTAATGAATAAACTCAAGGCTCTGTACGAAAAAATAACTGAAAACGCCGCTTTGCTGAGCTGGAATGAAAAAGCCATGGTTCTAGGAGTTATATTTGTTATAACGCCGCTGCTTTATTTTTACGGCGTTTATCCTTCTCTGAAAAATTCCATGGATAAGTCTATTTCCGGGTGCAATCAGGCCAGGGTGCGTTTCGAGAAGATCGAAGCGGAGCAGAAGCGAGCGGATGAAATGCTCGACGAGCTTACCCGCGGGGAAGAGCTCGTGAAACATATAAACTCGCTGGTGATGAATCCCGACGACGCCGTTCAGATTATTAACGTTATTTCCGAACTTTTAGTTAAAAATAACATATCCATAAATTTTTTAAAAAATAACGCTCAGTTCGACAGGATTTATGAAAAAACCCATGCTCCGCGATTGGAAAGCGGTGAAATAGATCAGACTTCCAGATTCAGCTATAAGCTTCTGCCCATGGAATTTTCTTTCAGAAGCTCGCCTGTGGAGTATCTTTCTTTTTTAAATATCATATGCGGATTTAAGAATTTAAACTATAATATGAAAAAAATGACCGCTTCGCGTTCTAATGACGGAAGGGTGGACGTTAGCATAATACTTGAAATTATAGTCGAACTGAATTTATTCACTCAGAAAAACAGCTAAGAAAAATATTTTGGCTAAAACCATTTTGGAAAATGTTAAGAAAATATGAGCTTTATTAGGGACAGGAAGATATGAGTTTTAAAAACATTGCATGCCTTATGATTATAATGTCTCTGGTTCCGCCTGCGGCGGGATTCGCCGGCGCTTCAGCCGGGCCGTTGAGGGCCGTCTTCGATAACGGCGCGAACGTCGAGCAATATAAGCAGACTATAAAAAAAGACCTTTTTTATCTTCCGGACGAAAAGTTCGCGAAAGGCTTTGAGATGAATATCGAAAAGCCTAAAGCCGAAACCGGCAGGGCTGAACAGGTTAAGCAGCAGGCTTCAGCCGGGCAGGGCAGGCAGGGCCCGGACGAAAATTTCCGCGTGGAAGCCATCATTAAAATAGGCGAAAAAGGCTGCGCTGTAATAAATTCAAAGCTATGGTACGTGGGAAAGAACAGCTTCGGATATATGCTGGTAAAATTAAACGACGAGTCGGTTGAAATAAAAACGCCGGCGGGCAATATTATAAAATGCGATTTAATCAAAAAAAAGGCGGTTGAGACGATTGATGAATAAATTTAAACTTTTGATTCCGGCGCTTGCGAGCGTGT
>JAKPTH010000377.1 GCA_029571125.1 bacterium | reverse complement strand
ATTGCAATGACGTTTTATATAAAAATAACAGTTTCAAAGGAGACATAGTCACACCTGAGGATATATTTTTAGAAAAGACAAAAACCTATCGGGAATTGTTTTATTCGGCGGAGGACCTTTTCAGAATGATCGTAATGGAATCGCCGGATTCTACTTTTAACTGCTCACAAAATTCTATACTTTATAATGTTAATTGGCTTTTTTTCGATGAAATAATGAAGCGCCAGGCGACTACCAAGAAAAACATGTTCGAATTCGCACAGGTTTTGAGTCCCATCGGCGATGAAGACGTTATGCGCATGAATGAATTGACGCTTAATTATTTTAAAGCCCAGATTTCAAGGAGCATGTTAAAAAATGTCGGCCGGTATGTGAAAGAAAGCAATGTGGGTGAGTGGCTCAACAGGCATGAAGATTTTAAGGATAAATACTGCGTGGTCTGCGGCGCCGGCCCTTCGTTGCAGGACAATATAGAGCTTTTGAAAAAATATCGAGACCGCTTTACCGTTTTCGGCGTCGACGCGTCTTTGATGCCGCTATACAAGGCGGGGATCGAACCCGACGCCATATTGACAATAGATCCATGCAACCTTTCACGTTTTTTTCACGACTATCACGGAAGCCATACCGCGCTATTCGCAAGCGTGCACACGCATTATAAAGCGATCGAAGCGTGGAAAAATAAGATATATTTTTATTATCCGACGCCGATGAAAAGATATCAATTGTGGCTCCTGGCTTTGATTAACGAATATTCGAACCTTCCTTTTATTATGCCTTTTAATAATTGCGGAAGCACGATGATATTATTCGCCCACGAAATGGGATTTAAGGAAATCGCTATAATGGGCATAGATTTTTCTTATACCGGCGATAAAATGTACGCCAATAATGCAGTTAGCGAATCTATAATCGGATTTGGCGAAAAGGTCGATAACAAGGAGAAAATTGAAAAGCACCTTAATAAATACGGACTTCAGAAGGTGATAAATTGCAAGGGTGAAACCGTTTATAGCGACGCGCCTTTTTTGATTTATGCAAAAACACTCGAAAATCTTATTAACTCCAGGAAGATGACTAACATAATAAACGTGGGTACGAGTATATTAAAAATTCCGTATATGCCATTCGACCAATATGTAAAAAGACTTGATTGAATAATATTATAATAGCAATATTTACATAAATATAAGAATTTAAACTAAGGATTTTAAGCGAAAATGTTTAAAATCCTTAGTTTTTTATTATTTTTTTCAGCAAACTATAAAGTTCGAATGTAAAAGTTCGATATTTATAGTGGAAAGTTAAAAAAATTTAAAAGAGGCAATACAAAGGGGGGCGATTTTATGTATGTTAACACGAACATACCGGCGTTTAATGCACAAAGACAGCTTTACGCCAACAACTTAAGCCTCGATAAATCTTTAGAACGCTTGTCGTCCGGATTACGAATCAACAGCGGCGCTGACGATGCTTCGGGTTTAGCGATGGCCGAAAAAATGAAGGCGCAGGGCGTTGGTCTTACGAGCGCTATACAAAATACACAGGACGGTACGTCTTTATTCAAGATTGCCGACGGCGCTCTGGATCAGGTCGGCAGAATTTTGTCCAGACTTGAAGAGCTGGTAGTTAGAGCTAACAACAGAACATTGACGGATAGCGACCGCATTACTCTTCAGGATGAAATCGGACAGCTGGTCGATCAGATATCTGTAATTTCCAACAATACTGAATATAACACATTAAAATTGCTTGACGGCAATCTCGATATTAAAAAATCACTAACTGTAAGTCCCGGCATACCTGGATCGATGAAAGTTTTAAACACTCCGGGTACTGTAAAGACTGCAAGCAATCTTATTTTATCCATAACCGGGCGCGCGACGCCGGCAGTGGCAAGCGCGGGCGCATATGCGTTCGGCGGGCAGATCGGAATTCAAAACTCAATTAACATAAATGGCGTGGACATCCAGGTAGCGGCTTCAGATACTTTGAATACCGTTCTTTCAAAAATTAACCAGGCCAATTCGA
>JAKPTH010000219.1 GCA_029571125.1 bacterium | reverse complement strand
ACGTCTTCGGCGCTTCCGGCGTTGAGCTGGATTATAGTGAACGTTTTGTTGGTGTCGCCTATTTTGAAAGTCTGTTTGGTGGGCGAATCGGTGGTGCGCGAGGCCAGAAGTTCGCTGTCGCCTATCGTGAATTTAGCTCCCGTCACGGGCGTTCCTACGCCGAGAACTTCGACGTTCTGCTGAGAGTAGGTGCCGGAGCCGCTTAAATTGATTTTATCGATCTGCATCATTAAGTAGCGCGCGTCGGTGGCGCCCTGCTGAATATCGGCCACTATGCTGAGGGTTTTGGTATTGGTATCGCCTTTTGAAACTTTTACGAGGCCGGTTATGGACTGGAATAAGATATCGCTGCCCGAAGACGCTCCGACCGCAAGCGAGCTTATGCCGTCGTAGAGGCGTATGTTTGAATAATCGGTTTCAGCTATGGCGCTTCCGATCTGGCTTAACTGGATCTTGGTTATGTTAATGTCTTCGTAGCGTGATTCCAGCTTGAATTTGAAAAGCGTTATATCTTTCTGGCCGCGGTTTACAAGACGGGTTTCCGTTGAATTTTGCGCGTCTAACGGCGGCGAGAGAACCAGCTGTCCTATGTTTATAGTCTGAGAGCTGGATTCCAGAGCGAGCCCTTTGACCTGATCTTTGATATAAGTGTCGTAAATGTCGCCGACAACGTCCACGTTGGTTTCGGTTGCCGTGTTTGCGTCGAGTTTGAGTTTTACGTCGCGCGGGGAACCTCCGGGATTGAGAGCGCTGGTGTTAAGAGTCATGTTTATGGTAAGATAAATGGAGTTGTTTTTAGGAATGCTCAACGCTACGGAGTCGAATTTAACTTCTATGTTCGAGCTTACGGGGTTTGTTACCGTCCATGTGTTAACGCCGTCGGTAACCGTCAGTTTTTCAATGGCGTTATAAGGAATGGAACCTGTCTGTTTGAAAACCATCTTTTTAATGATGAGATTTTCTTCGGTGGAGCCTTTTGCAATTAACCTGAATATTTTAGCGTGTTCGCCGACTGATATCTGGCCCGCCGCAGGCGATTCTGACAGGGCGAAAGTCAGCGCCGTGCCGGGGGCGGCAGTGGTGAAGCTTATTTCGTCGGTTACGGTGCCTATATTTCCGGACGGATCGTTTGACGCCGGCCTGAAATAATATTTTTTAGAAGGTTCGAGGCCGGTCAGTTTTATTACTTTTTGAGAGTCGAAGTTGAACGGCAGCGCTTCGGATATTTTTTGATAATAATCGAGCCTGACGCGCGGCGGTATAACTGAAAAATCGTATTGGAGAACCGGGTAGGAGGCCAGGCCGTAATAAACTTTAGCGTCGGTATTGTTACGGATGCTTTCGTGAATGTCTATCGAGCTGAAATTGATAACGGCTTCTTTGGCTTTAAGATCCGTTACGCTAACTGCTGATATGACCGGAGGCGTTATATCGGGGCTGTTGTCGGTTGTGACCTGCACCGGAAGCTGCTGCGGTTCGCGCCTGAAAACGCTTTTGTTGGCTATATTCTTCGTTACGATAAAAAATTTATATGTCGTGCTGTTGGTGAGGTTCGGCACGGTCAATTCAAAGTTGCTTTGAGGGCCGATTTCGGAACCGTCCGCAGGGTACCGGGTGAAAACGGAGGCGCTGGAAACGGCATATTCGATCTGAGCGTAAGAAGACATATTTGTGTTGAAGGTTACCGTTATGCTGTTATGGGTTTTACGGACGGTATAATTTGAATTTACGATGGGCGCTTCTTTTGAATTGGTGTTCGGATCTAGAGTTTCGAAAGTGGCGTCGTCGGTGTTGATGGTGTTTCCGTACTGGTCGACCGCTTTGATTTTATAATGATAAACCGTTTTTGGCGAAAGGTTGGTAAGCGTTATTTCGTTGGTGAGGTTATAAAGATTGCTGGTGGCGCTGTAAAGATAAGTGGATGAAAGACCGTACTCTATGGTGTAAGAAGTGGGAACGCTTGTGGCGTAAACTATCTTGACCGAGGAAAGCTCCGGCGTTACGGCCCGGGGTGAGACCGAGAACGTTCCAGGAATGATGAAATCTATATTTGAAAGCGTGTAGTTGGAAGAAACTTCGACGTTTTTAGAGGTGAGTTTATAATTTTCTTTTACTACCGTAAGAGTGTAAAGACCGTCGGTGAGCTCTGAAAAGCTATAGCGGCCGTAGCTGTCGGCATAAGCGGTTTTGGTGAAGGACGTATTGGATACTTTGACGGCCGTAATGGCGGCGCCGGCCAGGGCCACGCCGGTTGCGCCGGTGGCGCGGCCGGAAACGAATATGAACGGCGACTGCACGCGGTTCGTGAGGACTTCTTTGACGGTTTTTTCGCCGGTTTTGGTATTGATTTCGGTATGGATGTAGCGGCTGTCGCCGGAAACGATCGATACTTCGAATTCTATGCTTACATTGGCTTCGGGCTTATTGATCATAAGTTTTTTAGTGCCGAACGCCATGATTTCTTTCTGGCCTATTTCAAATCTGTAATAACCCGTGGGATTGGTTACGGTGGCTTTGTTGGTGCCGCCGAGCTGGACCGTGGCGCCGGTTAGCGGAACATAGCCGCTGGTGGGTATTATGCTTGCGCGGTTTACCGGGGTGGAAGATGATTTTACTACGGAAGTTTCGGCGGTTTCTTTGACGGCCGGGCTCGGTTTTAAATCGGGCGAAGATTTTGCGGCCGGCGGCGTAATTTTAATCGTATCAATCTGTGACGGCTGATTTTTAAGAACAGGCCTGTCTTCGATAGAGTTTTGCGGTGCGTTTAAGGGCGCGGCCGTTCCCGATGAGGGAACGTAAACATAACCTTCGATAATGCTTACTATTGGGCCTATATCTTCTACCGGCGCGGAGGAGCTTCCGCCTCCGCCACCGCAGCCGGCGGTCAGCGCGGCCGCCGCGAGCAGCATAATGAGTACGGAAACTATACCCCTGAAACTGAAAAGCTGGTTCTTTTTCATAATAAGTGCACCTCTTTGTATTAATAAAATATTTAGCATCTCGATAAATAAATATACTATGTTGAATTATTATTTAAATCAACACGATATGCATATTTTAGCATAATGTAATTAAAATTTCAAAAGAAAAAATAAATTTATCAAATAAATTTTGACAACGTATTTTTTTTACGGTATAATAAAAATTCACCATTCTGAACGGAGGAAGTTGTGCTGCATGTTTTAAAAATAGTTGTTTTAAGCCAGAACAACGAGTTTTCAAGAAACATCCTCAATATTTTGAAAGATTCTTCGCAATACATGCCGGCGTCTTTTCTGACTTTCGATTTTTTCGCCAACCTCGAAAAATACTCCGCGATAATTAAAGAATCCGATATAGTCATACTCGACCTCGAAAACATATACGACGAGTTCAACACGGAAATGTCTTTAAAATTGTTGACTACGCTTAATTCCGATATAATCATAATAACTTCTGCCAGCGTAGGGAACCGTTTCTGTGCAATCAGATCCCTTAACCAGGGAGCTTTTCATTATTTTCTGCTTCCCGTCAACGAGTCGGAAGTTAACGCTATCATAGAAAAATGCAGCCAGTACATAGACCGCTTTTTCGATAACTACGTGATGGAAAGCAGCTCTCACATACTCGAAAAAAAGCTCGATTCAATATCGCATCTGTTTAATCTCAGAAAACTGGCGGATTCGCGCTTCGTTCTCGAGAAATTTTTTTACATGGTTATAGATTCTATAATCAGCGTCATCAAGTGCGATAAATGCTCGATTTTATTTCTGGATGAAAAAAACGGCGATATCCTCGTGCAGAACAATAAAAACAAGCGCATATACAACAGGGGGCCCGCCACGCTTAACGTGATAGCCAGCAAGGCGCCTCAGATTATTGAAAATATAGAAATAGACAATCGTTTCAAATCCATTAAAAAAAAGATGAAATACAGGACGAATTCGTTTTTGAACGTCCCTATTATCATAGATGGCAAGCTTGCCGCGATAGTCAACGTTACGGATAAAAGCGACAGAAAGGAATTTTCCGTTGACGATCTTGAAAAAATACGCGGAATTTGCCTTCACATACAAAATTTTATAATCGAAAACAAACAGGATTTCGATTTTTTCCTTGCAAACGACCGCAACAATATTATTAAGAATATAAACCTTGAAAAAGCGATACTGAAAAAAACGCTTACAGCTCTCGATAGCGAGCTCGCCGCTATAAAAGCCGAACTCGAGGCCCGTAAAAACGAACTCGGAACGCTTTACTCCATGGGGAAAATTTTAAAGACGACATTTTCAATTTCCGATCTTTTGAAAATGATAATTGAAGTTATAGAACGCACTATGGAATGCAAGCGCGCCTCCGTTTTATGGATCGACAATTCGAGAGGCGACATACTTGTAAAAGGCCGCATAGGAAAAAGCGGCCGTGAAGTTGAAGACCTTCTGGTCAAAAAGCGCGGCTTCGTCACCAATTATATTTTAAAAGAAGTGCGTCCGCTCTTATACCCGTCGGCGGATTTTAACGCAGATCTGCCGCTTTATAAAAACGAGTTCGAGCTTCACAAAAATCGAGGCTATAAGACTAATTCGTTTATAGCCGTTCCCATATGCGTAAAAAACGAAGTCGTAGCCGTAATAAACATAACCGATAAAAATTCCGGCGGCGCTTTCGACAGGGAAGATCTTAAAAAGCTCGAATTTATAGCCGATCAGCTATCCACCACCATAGAAAATTTTAAATTGTCCGAAAATCTGCTCGAAAAAGAGCGCATATCCAAAGAGCTGGAAATAGCCCACCGCATCCAATCAAGGCTGCTTCCAAAATCGGCGGTAGAAATACCCGGCCTCGAAGTGGCCGTAATGAATTTTTCCGCCCTCGAGATGGGCGGAGATTATTACGACTTCGCAAAAGTGTCCGACCGCTACTACGGCATATGCGTGGGCGACGTCGCCGGCAAGGGAATTCCGGCTTCGCTGCAGATGATGATTTTAAGAACCCTTTTCCGTCACCTTTCCATAGAAAAAATATATCCCGCCGACGTCGTGAAAGAAATAAATAAAAACGTAATAAACGATCTCGAATCCAATTCTTTTATTTCGTTTTTATACTGCGTTTACGACGCCGAAGAGCGCAAGATGATACTTTCTAACGCCGGAAACTGCTACCCGGCCCATTATTCAAGCGTAACCGATACGGTAGAGTCTATCGAGGCCCCCGGCCTTCTGCTGGGAGTATCCGCCGACGTAAGTTACGGCACTTCGTCGTTTAAACTGTCTTCCGGAGATGTTATCGCTTTATACACCGACGGCATTTTCGACGTGGTGAATTATAAAAAAGAGATGTGGGGCGAAACTAATTTTCTTGACGCCCTTAAAAAGGCCGCTAAACTTGGCGGTCCGGAAGATATCATCGAATATATAATGCGCCAGATAACCAACTTCAAGGGAACCGAAAAGCAATTCGACGATATGACGCTTGTAGTTATCAAAGTAAAATAGCAAAAGGACGCGGTTTTATCAAAAGGCCGCGCCGCCTTGCATAAATAAATGTTCCGGAAATTTTCTTGTCATGGACGGCGTGTTATGAATTTTGAGTTCACTAAAATGCACCACCTGGGAAACGATTTTATAATGGTCGATTTCCGTAAATATGAAGAGGACGGCTGCCGCTTTCGCGTTAAATTCGACGAGGCTTTTTCGCCCGATGCCGTTAAAATGATGTGCGACAGGCATTTCGGCATTGGCGCCGACGGCGTGGTGGGCGTTTTCAATCCGTCGTCGAAACTTTACGATTTGAAAATGCGAATCATTAACAGCGACGGAAGCGAGGCTAAAATGTGCGGCAACGGCCTGGCGTGTTTCGCGCTTTTCGCTTCCGCGGACGCGCCTTCCGGCCGCGGCCGGACATTGCGCGTAGAAACTCTTTCCGGCCCGCGCGGCGCGGAGGTTAAAAAGTCGCGCGCCGGCTGTTCGGCCGTGCTGGATATGGGAGAACCGGTAATAGATTTTATAAAAGATTTCAGGATAGGCAAATATAAATTTAAAATTAATTCAGTATCGATGGGAAACCCGCACTGCGTTATCTTTTTAGACGAACCGCTTCCTGATTCGGAATTCGAGCGGCTGGGGCCCGCGATCGAGCGTCACAGGCTTTTTCCCGATAAAACAAACGTGGAATTCGTTACGGTTAAGTCGCGCGCGGAAATAAGCGTCCAGGTCTGGGAGCGCGGCGCCGGCAAAACCCTCGCATGCGGAACGGGAGCTTCGGCGGCGGCTTTCATGGCCGTTTCGTATAAATTCTGCGGCCCGCGAATAAAAGTGCTTTTGCCCGGCGGTTCCTGCACGGCCGAAATAAAAACGGGCGGCCATGTTCATTTAGAATGCTCGCCCGTTAAGGTTTTCGAAGGAATAATGGATATTTCCTTATGAAAAAGCGCCGAATGGTTATTTACTGGCCTTTTATTAAGCCGCTGAAATAATTCAGCGTGGCCTCGTCCACGGCGAACACGTTGCCGCCGCTTCCGTCGCTTACTATGTATTCTTCTATATTTCCGGCTATCTCTTCAGACACTCCGAATACGAAGCTTATAAAAGCCTCGTCGTCTTCGTCCTTGGTTATGGAATACTGCTGAGTTTTCTGTATGTAATCAAGCGCGGTGGAGTAAGTGAGGCACAGCATCCGCCATGCGAAATAATCTATATTTACGGGTTTTATGACATCGCCGTATATCAATTTCATGTCCTGCCAGAAGAATGCGTAAAGTTTTTCATACTGAAGCTTCTGACTGTCTTTTGAAAAAAGCTGAGCGGCCTCGGCGTCCAGGTCGCATAAAACTGGAAACGCTGGTCCGGAAAGGTTTTTGATGAGTTCCACCGCGTTATTCATTAAAAGATAGACGAAACCTTTGATATGGTTGTAAGGCATGAAGTTGATATCGTTTTCTTCTTTGTAGGATGTTATATAATTGGCCACCAGATTTGACATTTCGTAACAGTAAATTATCTGCTCCAGCGGGGCGTTACGATCTGCGCCAAGAAATTCCTCGAATTTGAAAAATTCAATATTGTCGCGGGTCACGCTCATATTCTCAAAAGATTCCGAATAGTCGTCGAGAAGCGTGATCAGCTTGCGGCAGCCGGAATCGTTCTGTTTTCTGAGCCATGCCTCGATTTCCAGATGGCCTTCGAAGAATTCGAGCATCATGGATATAAATTCGATCTTGTGCTCGTCGCTTTTTTGTATGAATTCGAGGCTGGCGGTTACAGCTTCGTTTAAAAGCTCGAGCTCGAACATGTCGATTATGACCTGAAGGTTATATTGCTCGTCGTCTTTGTATTTTTTATACAGCTCGACGAGTTTTTCACTTGACGAGCGTTTGGCGCCTATCGCAAATAGCGCGAAAACTATGCATTCGAGCGCTTCGAACTTAAGGCCGGCTTTCTGGTAGAGCTTTTCGAGATAAGGCAACGCTTTAGGGCCGTAGCTAACAATTGCGTCGTGCGCGTTGCGAAGGCCGTCTATAGTGGCGGCGTGCTCTAAAAAAGAGCACAGCTTGGTTAAAACGATGCGTTCGTCGAATTTAGACATCATTTTAACGAGCTTGTCAAGGTTTTCTTTTTTTGTGTCGGCCAGCCTTCTGATATAGTTATCCAGAATGGCGGCGCTGATTTTTTTCGACTTCTTTTTGATGTTGTTTTTTATTTCGCTCATTATACCGTGCTTTCATTTTAATTCGCAGTTTTGAATACATGCGGTTATTTTTTGTCATCGTATTTTTCGGGGCGTTCCATTTTGTTTTCTCTAGCGCGTTTTCTCGCTTTTTGAAAATTAGGTATGGCGACGGCCGCCGCTATTGCGCCGGCGGCTACAAGAATTGGAGTCATTTCAGGCGAAAACGCTTTGGAAAATTCTTCCGGAAATTTCAGGCTCATATCGGCCGAAGCTCCGTCGGTTTTAAGTTTTACAAGGCCGGCCAGCTCTTTTATGAACGCGAGGCCGGTCTTCATATTTACTGCGTCCGAGCCGATTATTTCAAAAACCGAACCGCTGTTTTTAATTTTTTCTTCGGCTTCGCGCATTTTTGTGTCCAGCGAAAGGTTTGCCATTCCCATAAGAGCGTCGAACGATTTTTGAAAATTTTGAGCAGTTTTAGCTTCTCCGAATTTAAAATTTAAATTGAAATCGAGTGCTTTTGCCGAAAAAGTCAACTCTTTCAATCCCGATACGGCATCCTTTAAATCCGGCGGAACGCTGGACATGAATTTTTCGGTGAATAAGATATTTTTCAGCCCGTCGATAAATTTGGCATGAAAGAAAAAGCCGCAGGTTTCGAATTTGTCTTTGAGCTCCGCGCTCAAATCCGCCGTTTCCAATTTTGATGAGGCTATTTTTTCCATTATGTCGCCCGTGGCGAATATTATAAAGTTTTCGTTTATAATCGCGCCTTTTAAATCGGCTTTTTTGAAATTAAATACTTTTAAATCACCAGTTTTTTCTATAGTTATGTCGTCGGGCAGCCTGGTTTTTTCAATTTCCGCGATTAATTTTTCGCGGTCGAATTTTCCGGAAACGAAAATGCATATTCCATTTGGAGAAGCGGCGTTAAAGTCGATTCCGGAATGAACGAAAGCGCCTATTTGAGAAATGTCGCGGGTGAAAGAAAGCCCCGTCTTTTTTTCGAATTCGCCGAATAAGACGTCGAGGGATTTTTTTATCTCTCCCTTATATAAAGACATGATGGATTTATTATTTACGATCTGGCTTATATCCATTTTAAATAAAACGGCCGGGTCTCTGGTTATAAGGCTGGAATATCCTGCGCCGTAAGCGGATGACGCGATGAACAAAGCCGCTAAAAGCACTATCGCTGCATAATATTTTTTCATGATAACGTTTCTCCTTTCAGCTTATCTGTTAAAATTCGATAACTTGCCGTGAGACGGGCATTCAACGTCGAAGCCTTCGTCGTTGATTATTATTTTGTAAAGTCCGCGGCGCGCTTTTTCGGAAGGGCACACGGGTGCCGATTTTAAATATTCTTTTTTAGCCAGGTCTTCTACCGTAAGCGTTGCGGGAGAGTTGTTGTCCATTTTATATAATTCGCAGGCGCCTTCGATCGTCCTCATATTGGCGATGCAGGCTTTTTCCTGCGCTTTGCTTCTGGCTTTGGTGAAGTTGGGGATGGCTATGGCGGCCAGGATGCCCGCTCCCGCGGCTAAAATTGGAAGCTGCTCGGGTTTGAGCATTTCGCGGAAATCTTCGGGAACCGTAAATTTAAGCTCGGCGCAGGAGCCGTCCAACGTGAGCGAAATCGAAGCGAGCAATGTTTTTCCGGCCGCTATGGCCATTTTTGTGCCTAAAAGCTCGGGCTTGAGCAATTCAAAAGCGTTAGCGCGAGCGATTTTTTCGTCCTCTTCTTTTTCTTTTGCCAAAATCATTATATCGGCCATATTTTTGAAGCTGTCGATAAGCTTTTTAAAATCTTCCGCCGCGGTTTTTTCACTGAAATCGGCCTTTAACACTAAAGCCGGATAGCTGTCGAAAGCCGAGAGCGAAACGAGGGATTTGAGCAGTATCGAGGCTATCGGCGGAACTCCGCCGCGCATGTTTTTAAGAATATCGTCCTTCATTTTTTGATTAAGGTTGAGGCTGAAGAAAAAATTGGATTCGTCGAAATATTTTTTTAAAACGCCGCTTAATTCTCCGCTGCTGAACTTTTCCGCCGCCAGACTTTCTACGGCGTCGCTGGAGCCGAATACAAGAGTGCTTTCGTTAAGGAACAATCCCTGAAAACCGTTTTCCGCTATAAGGGCGGTTTTGCCGTTCTTTTTTTCGACGCTTACTTTTATTTTTTTTTCTTTGGCGATTTCCGCCGCCAGTTTTTCGGCGTTGAAAGCTCCGGTGAGAGCTATAAGCACATTGTTAGGCTTTTTATCGTTGAAGTTGACTTCCGGTCCGACGGAAAGTACGAAATTTTTTATGTCGCGCTTGACTGAAAGCCCCGTGCGTTTTTCGATTTCGGCCTGTATTTCTTCCTGCGCTTTTTTTAAGGAAGGTATCTGCGATTCGAACGATTGAGATTGTGAAATCAATGCGCCCGCATTCATTTTTAAAACGAAGAGAGCGTCTTTGAATATAAGCTTTGAAATGTCCGGTTCGGCGCCCGAAGCGGAAGAAAATGAAAAAAACACCGTGAGCAGAACCAGAATTACAGTTTTTAAACGATTATCGATCATAATATCCCTCCGTTTATTATAGTGTAAATTGCAATAGTGCATTACGGCTTATTGTTTTAACATATCCTGTATTTCTTTTTTGCGCTTTATAGTTCCTTCGCGATCGTATTCGATGGATATTTTTAGGACGGATCCGTCGCCGATTCCTCTGGGACAGTAGATTTCCGGAATGATAACTTCATGGCCGAACTGCATTTCTAAAACCACCAGATCGCCTTCTTTTCTATCGACGATCGCGCTGAAAAAATTTTTATCCGGCAATTTAGACGCTCCTTTTTTTAAATCAGGGGCGGCCAGGACCGCTTATGCGGGCCACGCGCCGCCCATTATATTTATGACGTAAGCTTATATTCCGGTTCTTTTTCATCGTTCGCGGCGGGCGCGGAAAAATTATCCGCCGCCGTTTGACGCTAACGCTAAAAATGAAAAGAAACCTATTTTTTAAGCCTTAATTTAGGCTTTTTCATGTCGTGAAGCACTTTACTCAACCAGTGCTTGATATCTTTGTGTTCGCTCTTTTCATAAATGTCGTTTATTTTATCGTAATATTCTCCGAACTTTGAAAGCACCAGCACGGCGTTGTTTTTTGCCTCATAGCTGTCCATGGTGAAGAGATTGATGAGAGGCATGATCGCCGCTTCGCCGGCGTTTGTAAGCGCCCTTATTGCGTGGGACGCCATGGAGCCGCTGCCGCCGAGGAAATTGACCAGCGCTTCC
Organism: bacterium; assembly: GCA_029571125.1. Classification (GTDB taxonomy): domain Bacteria; phylum Muiribacteriota; class UBA9980; order UBA9980; family UBA9980; genus UBA9980. The sequence continues at coordinate 4,239 of JAKPTH010000219.1, read as the reverse complement.
ACCGACTGCTTTTCGCCTGTTTCAGCGAGCGCCACCATGGCGTAAAAGCGTACTTTTTCGTCGCTGGAGTTGAGAGCCTGCATGAGGCTGTCTATTACTTCGTTGCCCATTTTACCGAGCACTTTGGCTATCCATATGCATATTTCTTCGTTGTCGGAGTCTAAAACGGCTATGAGCGGCTTTATTACGCGTTTATCGCCGATGGCGCCGAGCGCGGTGGCTGCGTATTTTTTAACCCATTCGTCGTTATCGTTTAAAAGCGCCGAGATCAAAGGTTCGATGGCTTTTTTCGATTTGATTATGGACAGGCCGAATGCGGCGAAATATCTCATTTCGCTGTTATCGTTATTCTGCAGGATGTCTATGAACTGATCTACTTCGTGCGAACCGATATCGGCGATTATTTTCTGCGACCAGAAGCGGAGGTCTTCGTTCTGGCTCATCAGCACTTTGATAAGCGGGAGCACGGCGATAGAACCCAGCTGCTTGAGCGAACTCGCTGAAGAGTTTCTCACTATCCACGATTCGTCCTTGAGCGATTCTATTAACGGACGGACCGCGCGCTGGTCGCGGGTTTCTCCGAGAGCCTGCGCCGCGAGCGCCTTCATGTCTTTGTTGCCGGTCTGCAGTATTTTTACGAGAGGGTCGATGGTCTTGTCGCCAATTTTGCCCAGTATCGTTGTTACCCAGTACCTGACGTTTTCGTCTTCCGTTTTGAGAGCCCTGATAAGGTGGTCTATGGCCGCTTCGCCTATTTCGGCGAGGCCCGCCGCCGCGCTTTTACGCACGAGCCAGACTTTGTCGGACAGGGTATCTATAAGGGGTTTAACCGCGGAATCGCTCTGGGTCGTGCCCAGAAGTTCCGCCGCGCGCATGCGCACGTCGCGGTCGGGGTGCTTTAGAAGGTCTATTAACGGACGGACTCTTTTATTGCCGAGCTTCATGAATATCTTGATCATCCAGTCGTGCATTTCGTGCTCGTCTTTTACCAGGGATATGAGCGGTTCGACGACGCCTTCGCCGAGGCTCGCTATGGCTTCGGCCGCATGGTTCTGCACCGAATAAGTTTCGTCTTTGAGGCATTCGAGAAGATAAGGCACTACGCTCAAATCTTTAGACTCGGCGAGGGCTTCTGTGACTAGAACTCTGACGTTTTTATTCTTTAGCCTCAAAAACTGCACCAGCACCTGTAAGCCTTTCTGGCCGAGGCGCGAGAACACTTTTGTGATCCAGAACGCGACGTTATAATTGGCGGTTTTTAAAGGCTCCATAAGTTCGGGTATAACGTTTTCGCCCATGTGAACAAGACTTTTGGCCGCCGCCGCGCATACCGCCCACGAGTCGTCGTTGAGAGTAGAAATAAGCTCGGGAATTACGCGCTTGTCGTTGGATTCGCCCAGCACGAGCGCGGCGAAATTCTTGTTGTTTCTTTCGGTCGATTGAAGCTGTTGCAAAAGGAATGTGATGCCGTGCTCTATGTCTATTTTGGCCAGGCAGAAATACGACCAGAACCTGATGTCGTCGTTTTCGGAACGGGCCGACTCCATGAGCGGGTTGAAGGCCGAGGCGCCGAAATTAATCACTTCTTCAGCGCTTTTTTTTCTAGTGTACCATGATTTATCTTTAAATTTAGCAATTAAATCACGAATTTTAGTTAAATTGTCTTCCAAAAGTAGCACCTACCTTAATATTGTCTATCAACATCGCCCGTGAGCCGACGTTATGAAGTTTATATAGTTGCCGTTCGTCGAGGAAAAAATTTTAAGTCCGCGCTAAATTTTTATTTTATTGTTCCGATAAAATTTTCATGGACATATTTTTTTACTCAATTTCAGCGATATCATTTTATTTATTTTTAGAAAACCTTATTTATTTTTTTATTAAGGCTAAAAAATAAATAATAACGGCTTATTTATTTTCTTCGTCGTCGGGAGCGGTTTCGCTGTTGGCTTTTCCGCCGCCGTCTTCGTCTTTTGCTTCTTTTTTCGAGGTTTTTAAAACGAACTTAATGACTTTTTCCTTATCGTCTTTTTTAGCCGGTTTGTTTTTGCCGGGTTCGCTTTTTACCAGATCCAGGGCTTTTTCTTTGCTCTTCATTTCGTATTTGTCCTTGGCGTCTTTGGCGTCGTCTTTAAGAAGCGATTTTTCGCGTTCCTTAATTTCTTTCAACGTAAGATAGCCAAGTTTGCATGTGATCTGATCGTGCGTCTTGAATTTTTTCTGGATTATAAGCTCGGCCAGAGGATTTTCGACGTAGGTTTTGATGGCCCTTTTAAGCGGGCGCGCGCCGTACTTCTGGTTGAAGCCTTTTTCCACAAGAAATTCGCGGACTTTTTGCGGAAATTCTATTTCCATTTTGAGGTTTTTGCGGAGTCTTTCTATGACTTCGTTCAACATGATATCGACTATCGTGAGGCTGTCTTCTTTGGTGAGAGAAGTGAACGTTACGATTTCGTCGACCCTGTTCAAAAATTCAGGAGCGAATTCTTTTTCGAGAGCCTTTCTGGTTTCGCGCTCTTTGGTGTTGTGGCTGAGGTCTTTTGTTTTGTGATCGAAACCGATTGCCACTTCTATATTTTTGAATTCTTCCACGCCGACGTTCGAAGTCATTATTACGACGCAGTCTTTGAATAAAACTTTTACGCCTTTATTGTCGGTGAGAATGCCGTCGTCCATTATTTGCAGCAGAAGGTTATGCACTTTTTTGTGAGCTTTTTCGAGTTCGTCGAATAAGACTACCGACTTAGGTTTGTTTTTAACCGCTTCGGTCAAAAAGCCGCCTTCTTTGTGGCCTATGTAGCCGGGAGGCGCGCCTATGAGCTTTGCGTATTCATGACTCATCGAGTATTCCGAGCAGTCGATTCTTATGAGCTCGTTTTCGTTGCCGTATAAAAATTCCGCAAGGGCTTTGGCGAGCTCGGTTTTGCCGACGCCGGTCTGTCCCGCGAATATGAAGGAGCCGATAGGCCTGTTGGGGTTGCGAAGGCCGACATGCGCTTTTCTTATGGCCTGCGAAACGAGCGATACGGCGAAATTCTGGCCTACGATTCTTCTGTGGATATATTTTTCCATGTTAATAAGACGTTCGGAAATATCCCAGCTGCCGTCAGAAGATGAATCCACTTTGTTGAGAAGCTGGATCTGGTTGTCCTGAGAGCCCTTGGCGTCGTCGTCGACGGTGATGGTGACTTTTTTGATGTCGAGCGACGGATTAACTTTAATGCACAGATTATAAAGCTCCTGCTCGGCTATTTCGCCGAAGAGCGAATAATTGTTGTTACCGAATACGAGCTGCGCGATCTCTTCGAGGTAATTTACTATAGTTGTATTGATAACAAGTCTTTTATAAGATTTTTTATCGGTTATTTTTACGTTTTTAAATATTCTGTCTACTTCTTCTTCGCTGAACTGACGAATCTCGACGAAGCGGTCAAGGGATTCGCAGAATTTCATTTTTATAGAGCCCGGACTCATTATTTGCACCTCGCTTTTTCAAATTCCAAGACGTCTGAGGCAATATCTTTTCTAAAGTGAATGTCTTTGAAATATATTTTTTCTACTTCGTTATATGCTTTTTTTCTTGCTTCGTTTATGCTGGGAGCTATCGCTACGATATCGAGCGCGCGTCCTCCGGCCGTTATCATCTTGCCCGAAGCGTCGCGGCCCGTGCCGGCATGGAATAAAAGAAGGTCTTCGGATTCGCAGACGTTGCATGCGCCGCTGATAAGCATTCCGGTGTTATATTTCATAGGATAGCCGCCGGAAACCAGAACCACTTCTACTGTCGAGCGGGGATCCCATTCTATGTTCAGCTTGTCGGCTTTGCCTTCGCATATTGCAAGCATTATTTCTACGAGATCGGTTTTTAAGCGGGGAAGTATGGTCTGGGTGGCGGGATCGTTGAACCTTACAAGGAATTCTACGACCTTAGGGCCTTTGTCGGTTAATATAAGGTCCATGTATAAAACGCCCTTGAGCATATATTTTTCTTTTTTCATGGCGTCTATCGTGGGCTGGAGTATTTTTTCGGTAATGGTTTTCATGTCGGCTTCCGATATGTGCGGATCCGGCGAATAAGCGCCCATGCCGCCGGTGAACGGGCCGCGGTCGCCGTCGTAAACCCTCTTGTATACGCGGGTGGACGTAGCGCTCAATATTTTAGCGCCGTCGGTGAATGCGACTATTCCGGTTTCGGTGCCTGAAACGGCTTCTTCTATTATGACGCAGTTTCCGGCTTCG
>JAKPTH010000217.1 GCA_029571125.1 bacterium | reverse complement strand
CTTGCCGCAGTCGAATACCCATACCCATGAGCCGTTTTTATGTTTCATCCTCGACTCTAAAACATAATATTCCGTTTCGCCTTGAAAATGCTTTTTCAAAAGCTCGTCAGATTTTTTAAGGTCGTCGGGATGAGCCAGCCGCATCCAGGTTTGAATGTCGACCGGCTGCAGTTCTTCTAAAGTATATCCCAATATGGCCGCCCATCTCTCATTGAAGACGGTTTCGCCGCTTTGAATATTCCATTCCCATGTGCCAACATTGGTTCCGGCGATAACGTTTTGCAGCCGCTCTTCTTTTGCGCGCAACATCAATTCGGCCTGCTTTCGCTCGGTAATATCCGTCGCATGAGTGAGATTTAAAATAACTTTTCCAGAATCGTCAATGATCGGATTGGCTTTTGCCAGAAAATACAAAGTCCTGTCCTTAAGTGGAACAACTACTTCCGTCGACTGGCTTTCGCCCGTTTGAAAAACCTTAAGGCTCACGCTCTGGCGATGATCGGCATGCTCCTTAGGGTATATGTCCCAGAAAGTTTTTCCGAGGAAATACTCGGGCGTCTTTGCGAATGTAGATGCAAACACCTGGTTTACGAATTTATATTCGCCTTTTTGATCCACGCAAAAAACGACATCGCTCGAATGTTCTATAAGAGAACGGTATTTTAATTCGCTGTTTTTTAAAGCATCTTCTACAAGCTTGCGTTCGGTTATATCATGGATTATGCCCGTCACGCAATTGCGGGCCGCATCGTATCTGGCTATCGAGTGAATAAAAGCATGCTTTTGGTCATTCTGGCGCTTGATCTCGAATACTACATCATACGAATGATTTTTCTCGATAAGATTTCTGAGGGCCGAATCGAGCATGGCGCGGTATTGCGGAAGCGGGCATTTTTGAACGATTTCCACGCTCAATTCATTCTCGCCAAGACCGTATATCATCCGGGCCCCTTCGGACGCATAAAAAATTTTTTTAGCCAGATCGAGCTCCCAGTTTCCAAACCCAGCCATAATTTCAGCCCGCTGCAAGCGTTCGTCACGCTCATTCATAAGTTTTTGCGAATCGAAAAGTTTAAACGCCATCTTAATTGATGCATATAGAACAGTTGGACCTGAATTTTTCAATATATAACCGTAAGATGTAATTTTTTCGGTTTTTTCGACTATTGCCGGTTCCGTGTGGCTCGATAAAAAAACTATAGGGACCGCCCGCAACTTGAGCATCGCTATTGCTGTTTCAGTACCGTCAATTCCTTGTCCAAGATCGATATCCATGAGCACGAGATCGATAATATTATTATTTTTGAATACTTCTATTGCTTCCTCTCCAGTCTTTGCCGTCAGGACTTTAAAGCCAAAGCTTTCAAGAAGCTTTTTCTCTAAAATTGCAATGATAATTTCGTCTTCAACAAGAAGTATGGTTTTCGAATCGTAAGGGTTCATCGTTAACTCTCCGTGCTAAGCATTTAAATGTTTTTCAGAATATCTTCTCCGGATTGCTTTTCAAATCGCCTTATTTTTTATCGTTTGTCGCACGGCCAAAAACGGCAATTCTACAGTAAAAGTACTTCCGGCGTTAACTTTACTGACAACCGATATGTTACCGCCCATTAAATCAACGAGGCTTTTAGTGATCGTGAGGCCAAGACCGGTTCCGCCGTAACGTTTGGAATAAGTTTCGTCTAACTGATGAAACATTTCGAAAATATCGTCTAACTTGCTTGCGGGTATTCCAATCCCTTCGTCAGTAATGGAAAGTTGGATTCTTACGTTATCGGAGTTGTTTGATAACAATGATAATTTTATATAGATATTACCTGAATTTGTAAATTTTATAGCATTTGACAAAAGATTCAGTAAAATTTGTTTAAATCTAAGCGGATCGCCGATAACGCAAAAATTTATATTCGTATCGATTTCAGTTTTAAGTTCCAGGCCTTTAGAAATTATTTCAGAATATATCATGTTTTTTGAATGTTCAACTTCGTTAATTATGTCAAAAGGCTTATTATCGATTTTTAACTTTTTCGATTCAAGCTTTGAGAAATCCAGTAAGTCGTTTATTATTTCCAGCAAACGATTTGAAGATTTTTTTATCATTCGGTTAAATTCTTTTTGCTCCGGATTAAGGCCGCTCAATTCTAAAAGATTTGTAAAGCCGATAATGCCGTTCATAGGAGTTCGCAGCTCATGGCTCATATTAGCCAAAAACAAGCTTTTAGAGCGATTCGCTTTCTCGGCGGATTCTTTCGCTTCTATAAGTTCATACTCTATTTTTTTTCGTTGTACTATCTTCCATACGTAATCCATCATCAACGTCAGCTGACGAATATCCGATTCATCATAGTCATAATGCTTATTCGCCACGCCGACCACCGAAACGATTTGACCGCCGCTAAAAACGGGAATCGTAAGAAATTTATTAAGCGCAGCGTGGCCCTGAGGAAAGCCTTTTTTTAAAGGATTGTCTTTTAAAAAATCGTTGATCATAATAGGTTTACGCTGCCGGACGGCTTCGCCCCAGATACCCGTTTTTTCGAGCTTATATATCGTCTGCCGTTCTACGGTCTTACACTGGTTCATTACTTCCTTCGACCAGGTGTTTAGAACGAATTCTTCTTTTTCCTCGCTGTAGAAGTAAATATAGCCAATTTTACTTTCCGTAAGTTTTATAGCCTCATCCAGGACAAAATCGAGCAGTGCTTGTACATTTTGAGCCGGATGCTGGTTTATGCGCAGCAGGCTTTCAAGACGGGCTTCATTAAGCTTGATTGCTTTTTCGGTTCGTTTGCGTTCTGTAATATCAGAAACTATACCTTCTATAATTATTTCGTTATCAATTGTGCGCTGCTCTATCGAACGGTCATGAAACCAGCGCCAGCTGCCGCTCGCGTCGAGTATTCGATATTCGACTGAAAATGATTTGCTTTTCGATGATTGCTGAATGGACCGCTTAACTTGTTCGATATCATCGAGATGAATTGACTTGTTCCACAAAAAAGGATTGGAATATAAATAATCGAGCTTATAGCCAAGCAATGCTTCGACACGCGGCGAATAAAAAATTCCTCCGCGTGTGCTTGAAAAAATATATAGTATGTCGGGAGAATTGTCTATCAGTCTTCGATATTTGAGTTCGCTTTCAAGAAGGGCTTGACTTTTAATTTTTTCTTTCCGGTTGGCTTCGAATAATTTAAAAGCCATTTTTATAGAAGCGTCAAGAACTGTAATGCCGGAATTTTTAACAAGGTAGCCGTATGAAGTGATTTTTTCGGTTTTATCGACAATTTCCTTTTCCGTATGCGACGATAAAAATAAGACGGGTATATCAAAATTTTTTAATATTTCTTTTGCGGTTTCGGTTCCGTCGATGCCTTCGCCAAGGTCGATGTCCATTAATATTAAATCTATGCGGTCATGATAATTTTTGACTTCGTTAAAAGCGTCATGGCCGTTCGTGACCCAAACGACTTTATAGCCTAATATCTCCAGCTGCTTTTTTTCGCTTGTTCCAATAACGATTTCATCTTCGACCAGAAGAATAGTTTTATTGTTTAATGAACTCAAAATAATCTCCACGATAGTTTATTAACTTGACCGATTATGTTGAGTTTATAATATTATTCCACTATTGTCAATAACTTTTTCTTTTTGCGTCAGTTTTTTCATTTGAACCGGCAGCCATTTTTTTACAATGATTTTTATCTTGACAAAATCCCACGAATGTTTTAAAATGACGCACCGGATATTAAAAAATGTGCCGCCGGCGTTCTTTTTGCTTTAGAGCGCCGGCGGTAAGTTTATTTTTGCCGGGTAATTTTTTTAGTTAAAAAGCGTGTTGAAATATATTCTTTTAAATATAATTACAAATGAATTAAGGAGCTTTATTATGTTGCGTAGTTTTAGGAAAAATGCTTGTTTTTTATTTTTATGCATGGTTCTATTATTCACTATGTCCGGCTGCGGCGGCGGCGATACGGCAATGTACGGCGGCGTTACCGCTAAAACCGTCGAAATCGAAGGAAAAATTCAGACGCAGTCTCCGGCCGCGCCAATAAATTCAATCAATAATAGCGCCGGCGGAGCGTTAGCCGACTCAGCCGCTCAAAATTCAGTTTTAGCGCTTGACGCCGCTAGCGGCGCGGTAATCGGAAACGGCATAGTGAGCGGCGATTCATATATCGTAAATATAACTACCGGCGCTAACGCTGTAATTGCGAAAATTGTCATAAAAAATAACCGGCAAAACAGCATTTTATATCAGTGCGTCCTGGGAAAAATACCCGCTTCGCCAGAAATTCCGGATAAAGTAAAAAAAATAAAATTGTCGGGCATCGATATTAACGAAAATTCAACCGCGCGAGCTCTGCTCGCCTTTGAGAAAAAAATAAATCTGCTTTCAATAATATCCGAAGCGACGCTGGAAGTCCAGGCGGCCGGCGAGGCTTTAAATCTGAACTACGAAGGCAAAACCACTCCGGCCGATGTTCGAATCGAAACCGCCTGCGGCGGAGCCTCCGTGGTCTTCGAACTGGCAAAAGCCGTCAAAACGGTATCGGTTATCTCTTTATCGAATATTTCAGAAAATGTAAAGGCGTCTATAATTTCTACTAACATTTCAAGCGTTTCCGATCTTTTGAAAACGTTTGTAGCGGCAGTTAAAAATTCCGAAGCGCAGGGCGTTATAGCGCAAAATCAGCTTTCATCTTCAATAACCTTATCGGGAACGACTATCGATTCATCATCTGATCTGCGTAGTTCGATCGATGAGCTTATAAATAAAATTATCCCGCTTGAAAAAGTCGCCACGCCCAAATTTAACTACGAAGAAGGAATTTATAATTATACCAGAGAAGTTCTTATATCGTGCTCGACTTCGGGCGCAAGAATCAAGTATTCAGTTGAATATCCGGCAAAATCCGGCCTCACGAATTTCAATGAATACGACTCAAAGCCTGTAATAATAAATTCGACAGCCGTCATAAGGGCTGTAGCTTTAAAAGAAGGCATGGCCGATTCAGACGTCGCAAAAGCCGAGTACGTGATCGATGTAATTCCGCCTTATCTGACGCAGGTAAGCATGGTTTCGGACAACGCTGTAAATAATCTTTCCGCTGCGGCGAACGACACTATAAAGTTGACATTCACCGCAAGCGAACCTCTAGGCGCGACGCCTGACGTGAAAATCAACGGCCATAGCGTCGCGGTGTCTAAAATTGCCGGCGAAAGCTATATCGCGACTTATGTTATGAGCACTAATGAAACCGAAGGAAGAGTATATTTCTCGGTCGCTTTTGCGGATTTGGCCGGTAACGCCGTCAGCAATGTAAATAACCTCACCAACAATTCTAATTACATCACATATTACGCGTTAAAACCGGTTACTGCATTAAAAGGTTACGTCATTTTCGGAAACACCTCTAAAATCGATGAAATTGGAGTTACGGCCGGAGGGGCCGTGGTAGAGCTCCGGAAAAAAAACGAGCCGAACTCTTTTCCGCTTCTTTCAACCAGCGCTTCTAAAAACGGATATTTTAGTTTCGCGGGCGTCGCGCCCGGCGATTATATATTGAGCGCGGCTCTCACCAACGATTCTACGCAAACCGTTTTGAAGAATGAAATGCCGGTGAGCTTGACGGACGCAACGCGTGAATATTTCCTTGAAAAGCCGATCGAACTTTATAACGCTTCAACCCTCGAAATAACTTTAACCGACGAATCCGGCGCTCCGGTGCAAAGCGCGCGCGTGTTTTTGAACGGATTAAAAAACCATTACACAAATAAAAAAGGCTCTGTAAGTTTCGTTCAGCTGACCGAAGGCGCATATAAAATTGACATAGCAAAAGAAGGATTCAGAAGCAAGACCGAATACGTTACTCACGGCGATACCGCTCAAAAATTGACGTTCGCTCTTTTACGCTCCGATTCCATGGTATTGCCTCTTTCCGTTTCGGAACTTCTTGTGAATAACGGCCAGACGCAAGTTTACGAAGGCGATACAATTTCGGTTTGCGTAACCTCCGACAATTTAAACGACTCAAGATTAAAATTTAACTGGCAGGTTTCGGGCGGCTTTATCGAAAGCACCACTGAAACGGTTGCGGACGGTTTAACTAAATCGGAAATCAAATGGGCCGCGCCCGTCGCTGACACTGTTAGCGCGGGCCTTTTTACGAACTATTCGATCGGCGTCGCCGTCGATGACGGGAAATGTCCTGCGGTAAACCGTTCGGTCATTATTAAAGCAGCAAAAAGATCGGCGGGAAAAATATCGATAACTTCAGTTCCGGCTTCTGCGGCCGGTTTAAAAAGCGCTTACAATTATAAGATCGTCGCGGTCGATGAAAACTCCAATATAATAGAGCCTTCAACGCTTTCATACGATATCAAAGCGAACCCTTCGATCGAAAACGATAAATCATTTATCTTAAATGCCGCAAGCGGCGAGATATCATGGATGCCGGCCGTCAGAGGCAAATTCGATTTTATTTTAAAGGCGCGCGCTTCAGGCGGAAATTACGCGATTCAGCAGTTCAGCGTCGTAACGGACGATTATATCGATGAATTGAAGCCGGGCGAAACTTTCTCGAAAACCGTTTTAAAACCGGGCTCGGGACTCAGCGTGACTCTTAAAAATTTCAAAACTTCCGAATACGTTATCGCAATGCCTTACAATACCAGCGAAACGGATATCTCATCGTTTAATATTTCATTTTACAAAACAAATGCCGCGGCTCCTTCCATGCCAAAAGCCATTGCGCGCCCGTCTCCGGCAAGGGCGCCCGGAAGCGAATTCGGCGTTTACGGCGATATGATCGAAAAACAGTTCAATTTTGAGAAAAAGAAGAGAAAACGCGACTACGAATTTCTTAAAAAATACTCAAGATATATCGATTATGGCGCGACCGCTCCTAAGGCGCCTTTAAAGCAGGCGGCCGAGCCGCTCATCGGCTCTCAAAAAGATTTCATGATTCAAACCTCCGATTATTCGACCGACAACGGCTGGATAAAGCTGCCGGCCAGGCTTATGTCTTACGGAAAACATTGTTATGTCTATGTAGAAAATGAAACGCCTGCGAGTTATATTAAAATAGGTTCCGATTATACCGATAAAATTGCCGAATCATTTGACCGCAATTATGAAAAAATCACTTCGGTTTTTGGAAGCGAACCCAATCCAGGACTTGACGGCGATTCGAGGGTCTATATTTTAGCCTCGCACTATGTTAACAAGATCGATGCGGCCGGCTATTTCGCTTTCAATGACGCCGTGACCCAAAAACATTTCGACGAAAGCAGCGATCCTAATTTAGGCGGCACCAACGGCACCGGACAAAAAAATTATTCGAACGAAAAAGAAATGTTTTACATATTCCTGCCTGATCCAAGCTTTAAGGGCCAGCAATATCAGGATTTTTTGAATTCGGTTTTAGTCCATGAATTTCAGCATATGATAAACACCTACCAGCATAGCCTCGTAATCGAAGATTTTTTCGATGTCTCGACGGCGTCTCAGGAGGCGTTCGACCGTTATTTATGGCTTAACGAAGGGCTGTCGATGTATTCGATGGACGTCTGCGGTTACAATGAAGCTTTTAACTATTACTGGTATTATCTTTCAAGAGTCGAAAATTTTTCTTTATTAAAATTCGAATATTATGAAAATTACGGCCTTTCATACCTTTTCGTTAAATACCTTATCGAACGCGGAGCCGTGCCCGCCAATCTTGTAAAATCAGACAAAATAGATATTAAAAACGCTGAAACTGAAATAATATCAAAAAATATCGCGGCGAATTTCGACGAGTTTTTTGAAAATTTCATATCGACGCTTTACCTTTCGAATGCCGGTATAACCGATGATTCTACATTCAATTTTAAGGGCATAAGTTTAAGGACCGAAATGATGTCCCGCGACCGGAGACGCACCGTAAAAGGCGCCGATATCATAGCGCAGCTTCCCGCGCCGGCTTCT
>JAKPTH010000198.1 GCA_029571125.1 bacterium | reverse complement strand
CCACCGGCGACATCGACGGCGCTCCCGCTGCCGGCACAGGCTCGTCAGGAAACGCATCATCCGCCACCGGCGACGTTGACGGCGCTCCCACTTCAAACAGCACGGCTTCCACTACCGATCCCGACGGCGCTCCAGCTGCTCCCGCTTCCGGCGATCCCGACGGCGGCACTCCCGCCGCAAGCTCGGATCCTGACGGCGCTCCCGCAAATTCAGATCCCGACGGCGCAGCTGCAGGTTCGGCAAGCGCTTCCACAGGCGATCCTGACGGCGCATCGGCTCCCGCGCCCGACGCTAAAAAGAACGCATGGGAAAAAGGCTTCAAATGGGGTAAAGAAACTTCAATCGCCGCTGGCCAGGCCGGCAAGGAAGCTTTAAAACAGTCGTTCTCGGTAAAAAGCATAGGCTTATCGGCCGGCCTTACCGTAGGCTTCAAACTTTTCGAACAGGCGAAAAACGGCGAAAAATTAAATATAGGTAAAGCGGTTGGCTACCTTGCATCAGGCGAATTCGTAGGATCGTTCGTAGGATCCGGTCTCGGTTCGGCAGCCGGCGCGGTAGTCGGAACATTCGCTTCTACCATCCCTGTAGTAGGACCCGTATTAGGCGCTTTCATGCCGGCTATCTTCTCGATGGCGGGCGGCGCGATAGGCGGCAGCATGGGTAACGATTTAGCCGCAGGCCAGAAACCTTCGTTCAAAAAAGCATGGGCTTCCATCGATAAAGCCGACCTCGCAGGCCGCGCTATCGGTTCGACCATAGGCGCCACCCTCGGTTCTCTTCTCCTGCCCGGTATCGGCTCGATGATAGGCGGTATCATAGGCAACTTCATAGGCGGAAAAGTAGTAGAATTAATCCGCGGCAAAAAAGGCAACGAAGTTAAAAATATCAGATACGGCGTTGGCCCTGGCGGCGTAATGTTAAACGTAGGCCCTGGCGGCAATCAGGCTGCACAGCCCGGCGAAAATCCGTTTATCAATAAAAACGACGGCGGCACTTCGGGCGGTTTCATACCCGATAAAAACGCCGTTCAGCCTGGCGGCAACGATGCTAAGGCTCTCAAAGACAGAATGATCGCAGCTTACCAGAGATACGCGCAGCTGCTCTCCGAAGGCAAAGGCGAAACAGCCGAAGGCCAGCAGGCATTACAGGAATACAAACAGGCTTTCAACGCTTACGAAGAATATATGTCAAAGGCTCAGGCCCCGGCAGCCGATAAATCCGAAGCCGGCAAAGCCAAATAATAATCCGTAAAGTATAAATCAATACGGTTAAAGAACGGCAGGCAAGCATATATATGCAAGACCTGCCGTTCTTTTTTTTCTTTACTTAAAAATAATAATTTGTTATAATTCTTTCAGCGTCTTGATCCGATCCGTCTTCGCCGCATAAAAGCACCCGGGAAAAGGCGCAATAACGATTCACTAAAGAGGTGCATATTTAATGATAAAAAAAGCCGTATTACCGGCGGCAGGACTGGGCACGAGATTTCTTCCCGCTACTAAAGCCCAGCCCAAAGAAATGCTTCCGATCGTAGATAAACCCACCATACAGTACGTAATAGAAGAAGCCGTCAAATCGGGCATAGAAGAAATACTCATCGTCACCGGCCGGGGTAAAAGAGCCATAGAAGACCATTTTGATAAATCGTTCGAGCTCGAATATTACCTGTCTCAAAAAAATATGACGCGGGAACTCGAAGAATTAAAAGACATATCTTCCATGGTCAATATACACTATGTCCGCCAGAAAGAACCGAAAGGCCTCGGCCACGCCATTCTGTGCGCCAAAGCGTTCGTCGGCAACGAACCTTTCGCGGTTATGCTCGGAGACGATATAATCGAATCCGAAGAGCCTTGCTTAAAGCAGCTGATCAACGTGCACAATAAGTTCAGATCGTCCGTCATCGCTTTGCTGAAAGTGCCGATGCAAAACATAAGCTCCTACGGCTGCGTGAAACCTAAAACTATCGAAGAGGCAATTTATCTTATCGAGGAACTTGTAGAAAAACCGGAAATCGAAAAGGCGCCCTCTGATTTAGCCATTATCGGCCGCTACATAATAACTCCGGAAATTTTTGAAATCCTCGAAAGCACCACTCCCGGAAAAGGCGGCGAAATTCAGCTCACTGACGCGCTGGCTAAGTTAAATAAAAGGCAGGCCATTTACGGCTGCCAGTTTTCCGGCCGTCGCTACGATGTCGGCGACAGGCTTGGTTACCTTAAAGCCATAGTGGAAATGGCATTAATGCGCGACGATTTAAAAAACGGCTTCGGTGAATATCTAAAAAACGAAATATTGCCGTTAATATAAAGAACGATTTTTAATCGCGGAGGCTTGCTTATGAGTGAAACTAATTCGATGATCATCAAGTACTGGGGCGTCAGAGGCAGCATACCATCTCCCGTCACGAGCGAACAGATAAGAGAAAAAGAGGCGGCTCTTATAAAAAAAATAATCGCCGACGGCGGAATAGAAAAACTATTCGGCGCCAACCCCGATCCGGGCAAAATCGACGAATATTTAAGCTCTCTCCCGCTCTCGCTTTCGGGCACATACGGCGGCGACACCACCTGCTTTGAAATACAGGTCAAAAATGCGCCCCTGATTATGATAGACGCCGGAACCGGCGCCAGAAACCTTGGCAAAGTCCTTTTGGGACGGCTGTTTTCCGCTAAAAACCTCAATCCGCTTAACACCGTCGAAAAATTCAATAAAGACGTCTATTTATTTTTCACGCATTATCACTGGGACCATCTGCAGGGGTTTCCGTTTTTCGCCCCAGGCTTTCTCCCAGGCAATTTAAGAGTCAATATAAACTTTTACGGCAAGAGCAACACCCGCCAGCGCCTGTCGGAAGTTCTCGCCGGCCAGCAGGAATATCCGAACTTCCCGGTGGTATGGGAAGATATGCCGTGCAGCAAAAACTGCACCGAACTCGGACGACTCGAACCCAACTCCATTCAAGTCGGCGAAGCCCGAGTCACATACCAGGAATTAACCCATCCCGATTCCGTATTCGCCTATAAAATAGAAGCGGACGGCAAAAAATTCGTATGCGCCACCGACACGGAACATAAAGATACGCCCGATCCGCGCCTGATAAACCTTTCCAAAGACGCCGATATACTCTATTACGACTGCCAATATACACCTCAGGAATACG
This sequence comes from bacterium, assembly GCA_029571125.1. Lineage (GTDB taxonomy): Bacteria > Muiribacteriota > UBA9980 > UBA9980 > UBA9980 > UBA9980. The sequence goes on along the minus strand of JAKPTH010000198.1, from coordinate 22,782 downwards.
TCGGCACGCCCGGCACACTCACGGGCGCGCTAACCAAATTCGACTGGGGCCACAGCACCTACGAATGGGCGGTTAAAAACGCCCTGGCGGCAAATGTAAAAACGGTGGTGCTCGGCCATCACGAACCTATGCGTAACGATTTCCAGCTCGAAGAACTTCTGGAACGCGCTCTGAAATACCGCGACGAGCAGCTGAAGCTTCCGGCCAACGAAGGAAAAAAACTGCACGTTATAATGGGTTACCAGGGCTTAACTCAGACTCTTTAAAATAATAACATGGCCTTTTCAATTTATGCCGGAAAGATAAACAAAAAGGGCCGCCCGATAAAATAAGCTCGGACGGCCCTTATAATTTTTATTTATTATTTCGCTCCTACAAATACCACCCTTATTCTAAGCTCATAATCGCCGGCGTTAGTCCGCGCGAGTTCATCGACTACGATCTGCAGGCAATGCTGCTCCGCTTCCATCGAAGTCAGAAACGTGACGATCTGATCGAATTTTTTTACGACCGTATTGTAGGAATATTCAAATATTACCCTGTCGCGCTTGGGAATTATTACCATTCCGCCGCTGCTCATAGGCACGGTGCCTATTATCATGTAAAGGTTTTTGCGCGTAACGTCGCCGAGAAGCTTTTTAGTGGTTTTATAAAGTTTCATCCTTTTAAAATAACTCGTCGTGCCATGGCCGAAAAGACATCGGATTTTAAACGAAACGCCGTTGACTATAGGCTCGGTTTTGACTTCGATAACCGCTTTATGCCTCTGAACGCGAGCTACAAATTCCTGGACATTGGCAACGCTTCCGCCGGTTAAGATTTCGCCCTCTATTTCATGCATAAGCGAGGCGTTGTTCGATCCTATGGAAGTTACGGCAGAAGTTTTTTTGAGCGTAACGCGGCTGGACATAACCGCATCGAAAAAACTTTTATAAAAATTAGCGAACGCCGTGCATTTTTTATCGGCATCGTAATATACGCCGCTGCCTTTTGAAATCGTGAGGGCTTTCAATATATCTTCGTTATCGGTAGCCTCGGCCGGCGCTTCCGCATAAAGCCCCTTACCCCATTTTAAAATCATGGGAATCGATTTGGAAAAATAAGCCGTCATTATTGTCATTACTATCAAAAGCACTATGAACATTTCTATAGTCTTTCTGGAAATAGGCAGCGAGTCGGCTATACTCCAGAAATCTTTTTCCATGAACTGCCTGAAATTAAACAGGAACATCGCCAGCGCCTTTTTCTCGGAAGCCGGCAGCAAAAGATACGCCAATATTATGGACAAAGCGATAATGGCCACGGGAAAAAGAAGCATCGGATTGAATATGGCGGCGACCAGAAGCACCATATCCAGCACCATGAGCATTACGGCGAATGCATAGCCCAGAAGCCTTATGGTGTACATGGTGTCTTTTACGACCAGCGGCCTGCCCGCCTCGTCGATCCCCAGAGCCGCGCGCGCTTCCGGTGTCATTTCTTTTATTTTATCATAGCGGTCAAGACCCTGAGCCGCGATTTCAAGCTCGCGGGTGAAATCGAAATAAGTAGGCTGAGCCAGAGTTTTAATAAAACCCTTATACTCTATCTTCAGATATCCGTTTTCCTGAAGCATAACAAAACCCGTCTGGGCCATACTTTTAGGCGATATAACCCCTGGCTTGCTTCGCTCGACTTTTTCGGGAGTGACCACCTGGCCTACGGTGCGCATAAAGCTTATCAAGGCCTGGAACTCCTGACGCGTAAATTTATATTCAGTGCCGAACTGAAGATAAACATCGTCGTTGTTTTTATAATCAAGAAATATATTCAGTTTTATGCTGTCGTTAAAACCAATCAATAAAGCCTTTTCGTCCATAACGAAAGTTATGATAACATAATTATCGAATAAAATCAATTGTAAAAATTCAAATAGCATTTTTAAAATTAATATGATAAAATAGTTTGTCGCATTAAAAAATCAGAAGCGGTCCGGTTATTTTTAAGTAAACCTGCGGCGTAAACTAAATTTTTTCAAGGTAAAAGGAGTGAACTGCCGTTACAGATCGGCAAAGAATGAATAAAACCATTAATAAAAGCCTTCAACAAAAAGAAGTTAAATGTAATAATAAGGGGTTCAGATACGAAACCGCCGTCAAGTTCGGAACTGACGGTTTCAGAGGCATAATTTCAAAAGATTTCACGTATCGGACTTTAAAAATAGTCGCTTTAGCGATATGCGATTATATCCACTCGAAAAAAATGGATTTAAAAACGGCGGTTTTTTACGACAGGCGTTTCATGTCCGACATCTTCGCGGGACACATGGCTAAAGTTTTCGCCGAAAACTCAATTTCAGTCGCCATTTCCAGCACTCCAACTCCGACGCCGGCCCTTTCATATTACGTGAAAAGCTCCGCTATCGCCCTCGGCGTAATGATAACAGCTTCGCACAACCCTTATGAATATAACGGAATAAAAATAAAAACCTCAGACGGTTCTTCCGCTCCTCCGGAAATAATAAGGGAAATACAAAACAGAATAGATTCGATAATTGAGGACGGATTCGACGAAGAACGATTTAAAAAGAAATACGGCATTAAAAAGCCGGGAACTATAGAAAATATAGACGTCACAGATGCATACCTGGCAAATATCGCCGCGGCGCTGGACATGAACTCCTTGAAAAAGTTAAAAGGCCGCTTCCTGATCAACCCGATGCACGGCTCGCAGGCCGGATTATTCAAGCGTTTCAAAGATAAATTCAAGCTGGCGGCCGAATGCGACGAAATATTCAGCGAGCACAACCCTTTATTTCCAGGCTTCAATCCGGAACCCATAGCGCCGAACCTCGTTCAAATGTCGGAATTTATGAAAAAAAAAGGCGCGGAAAAAAAATATGACGCAGGATTCTGCTTCGACGGGGACGGCGACAGAATCGGCGCAATGACCTCCGACGGGGTTTTCGTATCGCCGCAGCTTATATTCGCGCTGCTTTTAAACCATCTCGCAAAAAATAAAAAAAGGCGAGGCGGCGCGGCAAAAACGGTATCCGTGACGGCGCTCGTTTCCGCGATCGCCGAAAAACACGGCATCGAAGTCTTTGAAACGCCTATAGGCTTTAAATACATAGCCGGGCTCATAACCGATAAATCGAAAAAAATCATGATAGGCGGCGAAGAGAGCGGAGGTATCGGCCTGGATACCTATCTTCCGGAACGTGACGGACTTTTTCTTGCATTGTGCCTTCTCGAAGTAATAGCTTTCGAAAATAAGCCGCTCCACGAACTTATTGAAGACCTTTTCAAAGAGTACGGCCGTTTCATATACGACAGAATAGATTTCAAATTCGACGATTTCAAATTCAACGAAATAAAAGAAAAACTCGAAAAGAAAAAACTCGCTGAAATATGCGGCTTCAAAGTCGAAAATTTCAACAAAACCGACGGCCATAAATATTTTTTAAGCGACGGTTCATGGATACTTTTCAGATTTTCAGGCACAGAACCGGTATTGAGGATTTACGCCGAAGCCCCGGTAAAAGTCAAAAAAGACGAAAATAAAGTAAAAGAACTTTTACAATTCGCCCGCGATTACTTCAAAATTTAAAAGCGGCATTACAGTTAATCTTAAAATCCACAAATAAAAGGAGTTTTTAAATGAAGTTAAATTTTTTTAAACTCGCGTTTTTAACGGCGTTGATTTCCGCCGCGGCGCTGGCCGCGCTTTTAATTCCATCAAAATCCGCCATGGCGGAGGGAGCCTTTAACCCCAAACCCCTGTTCGAAGTCGGAGTAGGAGACAATTCGCCGGAAATGCTCGGAGAGTCGACTGACGAATCGAAGATTTTAAATTACGACAAATTTTATTATCCCGCCGCCATGACGGTTTCTGAACAGGAAAACAGAATATTTGCGCTCGATTCAATAAAAAATAGAATATGCGCATATACTTTATCCGGAAGCCTCGCATACGAAATTAAGCTTCCGTTTGAACACCACGCCATAGACATGGCATATTTTAAAAACTTCAAAAGATTTTTCGTAGTATTCCAGCAGACCGCTTCCATCGGAGTTGTCGATATCGTGGAAAGCGCAGGCAAAGCCGTAATATCCTCCAGCAAATTGCTTAGCCTGGACGCGGTTCTGGGCGCAGATAAGTCAAGGCAGATAAACATACAGAACGTCTGGCCGTGCGGCCCGTCTTCGGCCGAAAACATTACGCTTTTACTGACGGCTTTTTTCTGCGACTATAAAAATATACTGGTTAATTACGAAAACGGCTCGCTCACAAAAGCCAAAACCGATTTTAAAATAAAAGATTACGCAATAGCTTCATCCTCCAGTCCATGCATCATGGCGCTTGACGCCGGCACCGCCGAAAGCCGCCTCGTGCGCGAAAATATCGCAGACGGCGACACCGACTGGCACGTTCTTTTAAAAGATCTCACGCTCGCCAAACCCGGCTTCAGCTGCCGCAATATCAGAATCGTCGGAAACGACGGAGCCGGCTGCTCTTATGTCGAAGCGCACTACGGATTCGGCGAAGATAAAATCGAAAAAACATTCGTATACAAATTCACTAAAAACGGACGTTTCGGCGGAAGAACGGAAATATTTCAATCGCCGGAAATGCTTACGAACCGTTTTGTAGTCATAGACGAAAGCGGCTCCATATTTTATATGAAAAAAGATGAAAAGAATAATAAAATACAGTTCTATAAATTCACGATCGACGAATTAAATTAATTTTAAAACTATTGACAGATAAGGGTTTTAATTGAAATCCGGCGTGCTTGAAAAAAACATTAAAAAATTAATGAAGTGTCCTTGACAGGTCTAAAGTTATTTTGTATAATTAAAGTAACTTGACAAACACATACTGACTCTAAATCAAGCGACTCAAGCGTGTATTTGAAAAAACTGCAGAGGAGATGATTCAAGCGGAAAGCAAACCGTACCCGAGGCTAAACTCAAAAAAATTTTAAAGGAGGAATTCTTATGTTTAGCATAACTTCAAAAAGATTATCAGTTCAGATTTTATCAGTTGTTTTATTGGTGACTTTCTCGTTCACAAGCTTATTTTTAGGCGAAGCGCAAGCTAACGTCAAACACCTGCTCGTCGGCGGTCTCGTTGGCGCAGGCGCGGTCATTGCATGGCCCACCATTTCCGCAGCTCTCGGCTGCGCAGCTGGTGCGGTTGGTTCAGTAGCTGCCGGTATCGGTAGCGCGGTAGTAGGCGGCGTAGCCGCTGCTGGCGCCGCTGTAGCTACAGGCGGAGCCGCTGTCGGCGGAGCTATCGCCGGCGTTGGCGTTGCCGCTGGCTCGGCTGTTACCGCAGGTTTCGGCGCAATAGGCGGAGCGGTTGCCGCTATCACGGCTTCCCCGTTATTCGTTCCCGCTCTTTTAATAGCCGGCGCGGTTATCATCGGCTACATAATCTACAAGAAAAAATTCGCTGGCACGAAACTTTCAAAAAATATCAACCCGTTCGCAACCGGCGTAACTTCAACAAGCGCTCCTACAGTAGCTGCTAACACGGGCACCGTAGCTCCTACCGCACCGAATCCTTCGATCCCGACCTCTATCAATCCTAACATGAGTTCAGGCGCTCAGGTTGCAAGCGGCTCGGCTCCTACCAACAACTCTACTCCTACAAGCCTCAGCTTAAACGAAGGCGCTTCAGCTGAAAGAAAACCGAACGTAGGCGCCGTAGCTGAAAACGTAACCGCCGCTCCTGAAAGCACCGGCAACAATACGGTAGCTGCAGCTCACGAAAAATACGTAAACGCTTACAAAAACTACATCAACCTTCTTTCCGGCGGAAAAGCATCCGACGCTCCTGAAGTTCAGAAAGCATTAGGCGAATACAAAGCGGCTTTCGACGAATACCAGAAACTTACAAAAGCTGCTGCCGGCCAGACTAACTAATATAAAAGCAATAAGCTTAAAATAAAAAAGTCTAAATAAATTATCGGGAGGTTCATACGAACCTCCCGATTTTTAATGAACGCTATAATATATTTTTATTTTTTTAAAAATTTAAACCCCAAAATCCAAATTTTATAGTATAATATTATTACAAGTTTAAATTTTGCATATTTTATATAACACTTTTTTCTTGTTAGTAATAATTTTTATAATTATATAAGGGGTGATCTGCAATGATAGAAATGACTTTAATGAGAAAAAACAGATTGAATAACCTGATATTAGTCGCGTGCATGATTTCTTTCGCTTTCGTAGCGCTGTTTTATGAAACGGCGAACGCTTCCGCCAAACACCTTATAGTCGGCGGACTCGTAGGCGCCGGCGCGGTGCTCGCATGGCCCACCATAGTCGGCGGAGTTACCGCTCTAGCAAGCGGAGCCGTCGCAGTTGGAGGCGCCGTCACGGGAGCCGTAGCGGTCGGCGGAGCGGCCGTAGGCGGAGCAGTAGCCGGAGTGGGAACCGCCATAGGCGGAGCAGTCACCGCAGGTTTCGGCGCCGTAGGCGGAGCAGTCGCCGCTATCACGGCTTCACCGTTATTCTTTCCCGCTCTTTTAATCGCCGGAGCGGTCGTCGCCGGAGTATTCATTTACAAACACTTCAAAGATAAAAAAGCAAAAGAAGCAGTTTCTCCTTTCGGACCGACGGTTTCAAAAACCAGCGGCAGAATAACCGAACCGGCCGCTGCGGCCGATAAAAATGCGGCCGAACCTTCGCCCGCGGCAAATCCGGCTCTGCCTAACAAAAACCAGACGCCCGCTAATAAAAACGTTTCGGGAGCCGCCGAACAGGCAAAACCTCAGCAAACATATAAAGACGACTCATCAAAAGCGGTTAAAGACAGATACACCGCGGCTTACCAAAATTACGTCAGAATTTTAGAAAGCGACTCATCCAACGGCACTTCGCCCGAATTGATGCAGGCTTTCCAGCAGCTCAAAAACGCCCAGACGGAATATCGCGATTATCTGGACGCACATCCCGAGGCCTCTAAATAATTCTAATACAAGGCTATTAACGCCGCAAAATAAAAAAATAGTTATAACTAATAAAATCCCGGCATCTCAATGAGGCCGGGATTTTATTAGTTAATTCCATAATCCAATATTCAAATCAATTATAGCAAACTTATTTCTTTTTAACGAGATTCGCCAGCTTGACCAGCAATACCTGCTCGTCTATCGGTTTGGGAATATAATCGTCAATGCCGGCGCTTATAAATTTATCGCGGTCTTCTTTCATTACATAAGCCGTCATTGCTATTATCGGAATGCGCCTGCGCCCGGAGGCAAGCTCTTTTTCGCGTATGGTCCGCGTGGCTTCAAAGCCGTCCATGTCAGGCATCTGGCCGTCCATGAATATCACGTCAAAACTGCCCGTAAAATATTTTTCAATGGCCTGCGAACCGTTTTGAGCCACTTCGACCGCCCATCCGTTCTGCTCCGCGAGAGTCATTATCAAAAGCTGGCTTATACGGTCGTCTTCGGCCAGAAGAATATTCAGCCCCCTTGTACCGTTAGAACTTTTATCGCGATTCTCCTGCGAAAAAATCGACGCTTCGTTTCCGGTAATTTCAAACGGGATTTCTATAGTAAAAGTGCTTCCCGCTCCGGTTTGACTTTCAACTTTTATGTCGCCGTCCATCATTTTTACAAGGCTTTTTACTATCGCCAGACCCAGACCCGCGCCGCTATGCCTTCTGTTATAAGATTCCTCCAGCTGATGGAACATTTCAAATATTTCATCGATTTTTTCTTCGGGTATGCCTATTCCAGTATCCGAAACCGCTATCCTTATCTTCACTGTTTTTTCGTTTTTTTCAATTTCTCCAGCCGTTACATAGACAGCGCCTGACGCCGTAAATTTAACGGCATTCGCAAGAAGATTGGTCAAAATCTGGTTAAGCCTGACGCCATCGCCCGTTACGTTATAATTAAAGTCATTTAAAAACGAGTATTTTATACTCAGGTCTTTTCCGGCCCCTGAAGCAGTTACCGCCGATACGGCTTTCATGATTATATCTTTTATGTTAATAGACTTCAGATCGAGCCTTAACTTTCCAGCTTCGATTTTAGAAAAATCGAGCACGTCGTTTATCAACTCGAAAAGATTTTTACCCGAAACGCAAATCATTTCAAGAAAACTTTTCTGTGTTTCATCCAGTCTGGTAGAAGCCAGTAAATTTGAAAAGCCTATTATTCCGTTTAAAGGAGTGCGCAGCTCGTGGCTCATATTGGCAAGAAAATGACTCTTGGCCAGGTTCGCGGCCTCGGCCTGCTCCTTTGCGCGAAGAGCTTCCTGCTCGTTTTTTTTGCGGTCGGTAACTTCTATTATGGCGCCTATGACGCCTACTATTTTGCCTTCCGAATTTCTGTGCGGAGCGTATGTGCCGCAATACCAGCCGCTTTTTCCGGTTAACGGTATGTAATATTCAATGTCGACGGCCTTGACCGTCTCGCCGGCAAGCGCCCTGTGCAGCATCTTATCTATGCCGTTTTCTTTCATGTGAGGAAAAATTTCGATGTCGTGCTTGCCGATTACGTCTTCGGCTTTTATTCCGGAAAGCTCTTCCATATATTTGTTCCAGACGATATAACGCAGATCGCTGTCGTAAACGAGTATGCCTTCGTTGATGCCGGATATTATCTCGCGGTTGAATAAATTAGCCTCATATAAGTCGTTCTCGGCTTTTTTCCTTGGCGATACGTCGCGTAAAAATGCCTGATAGGTTCCGTCGGGCATTCTTTTGGTATTCATTTCAATGGGAAGAGTCGAACCGTCTTTTCTTGTAAGCAGCCTTTCCGTAAAAACCGTTTTACCCTGCATCAATAAATCATACCGCAACGGGGCACGCTTATGTTCTTCAGGCGAAAATAAATCCCTCATGTTCATATTAAGAATTTCTTCTTTCGTATAACCTGTGATTTCACAGCCTTTGGTATTTACGCCTATGAAATTTCCGACGGTATCGCCCAAAAAAATCCCGTCAACCGCCTGCTCGATAAGAGTCCTGAATTTTTCCTCCGACGAACGAATCGCGGTTTCGTATCCGAGCCGTTCAAATTCCGACGCAGCGCGCGTGGCGAAAACCGTCATTACAGTCTTTATCAGCGAGCTGTCTTTAATAGGCATCTCGTCGAGCGCTGCAATTACGCCGATAAATTCCGACGACGAAGATATTAGCGGAACGCCTACAAAACTGTCGGCATTTAATCTGGAAACGAGCCCCGCCGAAGGAAATAATTTTTGCAGCCCGGATTCATAAACGCATAACGAATGCGTCTTAGCCATTTCACAGGGAGTGCCCATAAGCCTGTACTCGAAATTATCCACGAATTTTCCGCGGTCGTAAACGGCTATAGTTTGAATGAGGCCGTTTTCTTTTGAAATAAGCTTGCCCACCATGACAAAGCTCATTTTCAAAAAATTAGCGACTTCCATAACCAGAGTTTGAAAAAATTCATTTCCGAATTTAGAAGAGGTTTTCTTTAATATAGTCTGGACGGCATTTTCAATTTCAATTCTCTCGGTTATATCGCGGGCGACGATCAAAAAATGCCGTTTATCGTTTATTTCGACAAGAGTGCACGAGGTGAGAAGCGTTTTTGCCGTGCCGCTTTTGGTGTTTAATACCATTTCAAAATTGCGAAGCACCCCGCGCGAAGCGACAAGCGCCGTCATCTCCTCGCGTCGGCTGATATCCTGCCAGAGACCGGCTTCAAAAATAGTCCTGCCTATAAGTTCGCTTCTTTCGTAACCGAGAAATTCGAAAAATATGTCGTTCGCCTCGACGATTTCACCGGTTTCGACATTGGTTACCGACATCATATCAGGACTGGCAGCCAGAATTATCTTTAAAAAATCGAAATCCAGAACAGAATTCTTAACGTTTAATATATCCATCTTTACCATCCGGCACAGCCGATAATTTTTCTAGTTAATTAATTTTACCATATAAAAGACAATCTTTCAATGCTATTTTAAATATTTTTTAAAACATGCTTGACAAATAAAAATAAATGTGATAAGATAATTTGAAATTTTAGTATTAAAGCAAAGGAGGGTACCGATGAATCGTAACGAAGTTTTCAATGAAATAACCCGTAATTCAAATCCTTCGATCAGGCTCATAAATATCTCGAGCATGGATCTTTTTGACAGGGGATATTCCAGTTATAAAAATCGGCCCCGCCGTAAAGTCTTTAATATCGAAGTGGCGCAAGCAATTATGCATAATCCCGCGCAGTCCATCAAAAACCGCATAGGGGTAAGCGCTAAGAAAATAAAGACAGGCGACATAGCTTAAGCTAACCTGACACCAAATTTATATAATAAATTTAGCGGGGCCGTTAATTAAACGGTCCCGCTATTTTATTTGCGCGCATAAAAGCGGCCGTTTGATTACTAAAACAAATTTACAGGCACAATGATTTAAATGACGTCAAACAAAAACTTTAACAATAATTTTCAAAGGAATTTTTTATAACTTAAATAACTTAATTCATAACAATGCCAATAATCTTAAATTCCCGAACCATTAAAGGTTGTGATCAATATATGAGTGAACTTATAAGACTGAAAAAAGAATTGTTTAACTTTATAAAGCCGTACCTTTCCAACATAATATTCGCTATTGTATTGCTGGTGATAGTCTCCTCGCTGTCGCTCGCAGGGCCTATAATAATCAAACGCCTCATCGACGTGGATATCGCCAACGGCCTCTACTCCGGCATCTGGCTTTCGGCCGCGATGTACATCGCCGTTAAACTCGCTATGCTCGCCTGCAACTATTTTCAGATGTACACGCTTCAGCGGGTCGGCGTTTCCATAATGTGCGACATTAAATTAAAACTCTTTTCGCATATATTAAGGCTTCCGCTTAAATATTTCGAAAAGAACCCCGCGGGCAAACTGATTTCCAGAATAGAAAGCGATACCGAAACCCTTCGCCAGCTTTTTACGAATACCGTTATGACGCTCTTTCAGGACCTGCTTATGTTCGCCGGAATGCTCGCCGTAATGTTTTACCTGAGCGCGAAGCTTACATTCATCGTTCTTTTGATTCTGCCTTTCCTGTTCGCCGGCGCTTTTTACATTCAGCGCGAACTCAGGACACGCTTTAAAACGGCGCGCGACAAGGCTTCGATGGTATCGAAATTCCTGTCCGAATACATCCAGGGAATGCAGTGCGTACAGGCCTTCAACTATGAAGACGCCTCTAAAGAAAAAATGGACCGGCATAACGATGAAAAAAAAGGGACCTTTTATTTCGCCGAAGTGCTTGAAATAATTTTCCATAACTCTATACTGCTCGCCGAAGCCCTCACGCTTTCATTCGTTTTATACTTCGGCGGCTCTATGGCGCTTAATAAAGAACTCACCATCGGAACGCTCGTGCTTTTCATAGGATATATCAGACAATGCTTCGAACCCATAATAAGGCTTTCCGAACAGTTTAACATAATCCAGAAAGCGCGCGTGGCCGCGGAACGTATATTCGAAATACTCACGCTGGAAACGGAAGAAAGTTATATAAAAGAACTCGATAAAATTCCCGACGCTCCGGCGGACGATGAAAAACAAACGGCGTCAACGGACTGCGCCCCGGCCGAAATATCATTCAAAGACTCCATCGTTTTCGATAACGTTTCGTTCTCTTACGATGGCGAGCGCGAAGTGCTTTCGGGCGTGTCGTTCAAAGTTAATAAGGGCGAAAAAGTCGCACTGGTAGGCCATACCGGCTCCGGAAAAACCACGATATTATCGCTATTGCTCAGATTTTACTCCCACACCGGCGGTAAAATAACCATCGACGGAACGGATATCCGCGAGATGAAGCTGGAAAATCTCCGTAAAAAATTCGCGCTCGTATTGCAGGACGTAGTTTTGTTCCCCGGACGGGTGATGGACAATATAAGGCTTTTAAACGAAAGCATAAGCGAATCGGAAGTTGAAAAAGCAGCCGGCGCGGTTAATATGCTCGACTTTATAATGAAAAAAGAAAAGGGGTTCCAAACCGAAGTGGCCGAACGCGGCTCCAATTTCTCCATGGGCGAACGCCAGCTGCTGTCCTTCGCCAGAGCGCTCGCGTTCAACAGCGACATACTCGTGCTCGACGAGGCGACCTCCTCCGTCGACCCTTATACCGAAGCCCTCATCCAGGACGCTCTTTTGAAAATACAGGCGGGCCGCACGTCTATAATCGTGGCCCACAGGCTTTCAACTATCATCAATAGCGACAGGATAATAGTCCTCGAAGCCGGAAAAATCGTAGAAAGCGGATCGCACAAAGAACTGCTGGCTTTAAACGGACATTATAAAAAACTCTACGAAAAGCAACGCCTGACGGACGCTAAATCTAAAAATGACGGCGCCGCCCTCGACCCCCGCGAAGATACGGAATCAGACGGCGGACGGCTCGAACCGGTCGCGCTTATGGCGGCAGGCTTTTCACAAACAACCACACTCAACGAAGATACGGCCGGCGCACAAAAAATGCAGCTGGCTGAATAAGGCGGTGATTTATATGAACCAGTTCAAATGGATAATAAATTTCTGGCGCCCCTATAAATTAAGGGCGGCGCTTATAATCTTTCTGACGTTCGTCTATGGCGGGTTCGCAATATGCTATCCTCTGATATTCAAATTTATCATAGACAGCCTCAACGCGAACGCCGCCGCCGGCGGAGTCGTTAAATTCGTGCTGACGCTTTTCGCGGCCGGCACCCTTATGGCCATTACATACATGACGCTACAGCGAAACAGGCTCATGATGAACCTTACGCTGGAAAAAGATATACGCAACAAAATCTTCGACTACCTGACCCGATTCGGCAGCAACTTTTACCAGAAGTTCGGCACAGGCGATATAGTCACGCGCCTCATGGACGAGCTCGAACAGCTCTGCCACCTTTCGTCTTCCGGTATTTTCAGGCTGCTGCAGGTCATACTGACGCTCTTTTTCACAATCGGCGTGCTTATGGCGCTCAACGTCAAACTGACGCTGCTTTCAACACTGCCGCTGATAATGGTATTCGCGTTTTATATAATCTGCGACAAGGATTTTTTCACCAAATCCAGGGCTATGCGCGACGCGGTTTCGGCCGTAAACGACGCCATCGAAACCTGCTTTTCTGGAATAACCGTCGTTAAATCATATTGCTGCGAATCGTATCAGAAACAATACTTCGATGCCGTAATGGAAAAAAGACGCTCGAGCGAACTCGCGCTTATCAAACTCGAACAGAAAATGGAATTGATATACGGTTTCATGAGCCAGGTGGGAATGTTCGTAATAGTCTTATACGGCGGAATAATGGTGCTCAATAAGGAAATAACCCTCGGCACCTTCGTGGCGTTCTCGAACTATATCATGGTCCTCGCCGGACCCCTTATGGAGCTCGGCTGGTTCCTGATGTCGTTTCGCAAAGGCTTCGTAACAATCGACCGCCTTATGGAAGTCGAAAAAGAAACTCCGCAGATAATCGAATGCTATAATCCGGCCGACGCAAACTTTAACGCGGCGCCCGGACAAACGCTGATAAGTTTTTCGAACCTTTCTTTTTCATACGGCGACGAATTCGCACTCAAAAACCTTAACTTCGACATAAAGCGCGGCGAAAAAGCGGCGTTCGTCGGCGGGTTCGGTTCCGGAAAATCCAGCGTCCTTAAACTTATAATGAGATTTTTCGACGCCGACGACGGCGAACTTAAAGTGACTGGCGAAAATATCAAAAACTTGAAGCTAAAAAGCGTCCGGGACAATATAGGCTACGTACCGCAGGATTGCTACCTGTTCTCAGATACGATACTCGAAAATATATCCTTCGGCAGAGCCCACGAAAAACGCGAACTCGAAAACGCCCTCGCCGCGGCCCAGCTGAACGATACCATAACCACTTTCCGACGCGGACTCGAAGAAGAAATAGGCATCAGAGGCCTGTCGCTTTCCGGCGGACAGAAACAACGAGTGTCGATCGCACGCGCGCTTTTGAAATCGCCGAAACTCCTCCTGCTCGACGACGCAACCTCGAGCCTGGACAATAAAACAGAAGATAGTTTCTGGGACAGCGTTTCAGAAAAATATCCGGACGTCACCGTTATTTTCGCGTCGCACCGCATCAATACCATCAAGCGCGCCGACAGGATATTCCTGCTCGAAAACGGCCGCATAACCACCAGCGGAACCTTTGAAGAACTTTCGCGAAATTCAGAGGCGTTCAAAAAGCTTCTGCAGAGCGAAAACAATGAATAACGTTTATAAAACACAAGCGTTTTACGCATAATTAAAGGGAGAATCATCACATTGAATAATAAATATACTATCGATCAATTAGGATGGAACGATTTTTTCGAAGCGAACCTGGCTTCGCTTAAACCCGAAGAAGGCCAGATACCCGCGCGCGTTTCGGCCGAACATAAGGGAATGTACAAAGTTTTATGCGAACACGGCGAACTTTCTGCCGAAATTACCGGCCGGCTACGCTTCGACGCCGCCGGACGCTCGGACTTTCCCGCAGTAGGCGATTTCGTCATAATAACCGCCAGGCCCGCAGAAGGATCGGCCACCATACACGATCTTCTGCCCAGACGCACTAAATTTTCACGAATGGCGGCCGGATCATACTGCGACGAACAAATAGTGGCGGCTAACCTCGACGTCGTCTTCATCGTCATGTCGCTTAACGCCGACTTCAACCTGAGACGCATCGAAAGATACCTCACATTGTCGTTCGAAAGCGGCGCGAAACCCGTCGTGATCCTCAACAAGGCCGACCTGTGCGACGACATAGAATCCAGAACGCTCCAGGCCGAAGCGTCCTGCCCCGGCGCCGACGTCATAGCCGTTAGCGCCGTGAGCGGCTACGGCTTCGACGAGCTCAGAAAACATCTGAAACCCGGCGTCAGCGTTTCGTTTTTAGGTTCGTCCGGCGTCGGAAAGTCGAGCATAATAAACCGCCTGCTCGGCCGCGACGCGCTTAAAATAAACGCCATAAGAGAATTCGACGACCGCGGCCGCCACACCACCACGCACCGCGAACTGTTCGTACTCGAATCGGGCGCTATGGTCATAGATACCCCCGGTATGCGCGAACTGCAGCTCGTCGAAAGCTCCGACGGCCTCGCAGACGCGTTCACCGAAATCGAAGAGGCCGCCCAAAACTGCCGCTATCGCGACTGCCGCCACGAAAACGAACCCGGCTGCGCCGTCAACGAAGCCGTGACATCCGGCAAAATCGACGCGAAACGACTCGCTAATTTCAAAAAAATGCGGCGAGAAATAGAACGCTTCGAAATCAGAAACGACGCGCGGCTTAAACGCGAAGAAGAAAAAAAATGGAAGCAAATCGCTAAAGCTATTAAAAATTACAGCAAAGAAACACGCTATAAATTTTAACTGATCCATGCTTTTTTTAGATAAGGGAAGGCGAGAGGCCAACGGCCCCTCCCTTCCCTTATAATCCCTTCCAACCCAAAATTCGCCTGGCGCTTTATGTTTGTGAAGTGCCGGTTTTTCCGTCGGGACTTTAATTTTGCCATGCGCTTTTCCTATATCGCTCAAATTCTTTTTTTATTTCCCTTATACTGCCACAATTTCTTTTTCAATCCGCTTTCTTTTTCTCTTTATTTTTTCTTTTCTATTTCTGTTTTCTTTTTCTCTTTATTTTTTCTTTTCTATTTCTGTTTTCTTTTTCTGTTTTTTTCTGTTTTTTTCTGTTTTTTTCTGTTTTTTGCAGACGCGCGCACGCGCGCGTCTGCGCAGCAATAATGGCCTGCCGGTAAATCAGCGTTATGGTTTAATATCTAACACTCTGGCGAGTCAACTTATACATGGCCAAAAATAATTTTAATAGGCATTTTTATAATAAACGCTTCGCAATAAACTATATTATTAATCTGCTGAAAAGCCATTATGCCCTGCGGGAGCAGACGCGCAGCGAATGCTCCCGCAAAAAAACAAGCACATAAATATTAATAGCAAGAAGTAAACCAGGAGCCATAATCATCGCATGAGCATGCATATAAAATTAAGGGCGTTAAATGAAAAGCGCCAGACGGCTATTAATAAAGCGTCAGGCTGTTCGGAGAGAGATTGGGGTGAAATGAGGGGAAAGAGAGAGTTATTAACTCTTTCTTTCCCCTCATCAAAAGACATACCCTGATCGGATATCCAATTTTTATTCGTTATTCGCGCCTGTCGTTGCAGAACATTACCGTTCTACGCGATTCTATGCTTTGCCCGCCTTCACGTACTCGTCGATGCCGCGCGCCGCGCGCTTGCCGGCTCCCATGGCTTCTATTACGGTCGCGGAGCCTATTACGATATCGCCGCCGGCGAATACGTAAGGTATCGATGTCTGGCATGTTTCGGGATCGGCGATGATATTGCCCCATTTATTAACGTGTATATCGGGCGGCGACGCTTCCCTTATTATGGGGTTCGCGCTCGTGCCTATGGCCACTATAAATGTGTCGCATTCGATCACATATTCGGAACCGGCCATCGGAACCGGTTTGCGGCGGCCCGACGCGTCTGGTTCGCCCAGCTCCATTTTAATGCATTTAACGCCGCTCACGTAGCCGCGCTCATTTTTTATTACTTCGACGGGATTTGTGAGCATTACGAATTCCACGCCTTCTTCCTGAGCATGGTAGCGCTCTTCGAGGCGGGCCGGCATTTCTTCGAACGAGCGGCGGTATATAATATAAACTTTTTCGGTGCCCGGAAGTCTTTTAGCCGTGCGCGCCGAGTCCATGGCCGTATTGCCGCCGCCGACGACCGCTATCTTCTTTCCGGCAAATATCGGCGTATCAAAATTAGGGAACATATACGAACGCATCAAATTGACGCGCGTTAGAAACTCGTTCGAAGAATACACGCCGTTAGCGTTTTCACCAGGTATATTCATGAATTGCGGAGCGCCTGCGCCGGTGGCGACGAAAATAGCCGCAAAACCGTCTTTCATGAAATCTTCAAACTTAAGAGTGCGCCCCGCCAGAACGTTGAATTCAATCTTCACGCCGAGCGCTTTGATGTAATCGATTTCTTTCTGCACGATCGCTTTCGGCAGACGGAATTCGGGAATGCCGTAAACCAGAACGCCGCCGGCCACGTGAAACGCTTCGAAAATAGTCACGTCGTAACCCATTTTAGCCAGTTCCCCGGCGCATGTGAGGCCGGCCGGACCGGAGCCGATAACGGCTATTTTTTTGCCGTTGTGTTTTATTTCCGGTATTTTTATTTCCTTGATGTTTTCACGTTCCCAGTCCGCTATAAAGCGTTCCAGACGGCCGATCGCCACCGGCTCGTTCTTTTTGCCCACTATGCATTTCTCTTCGCACTGCGTTTCCTGAGGACATACACGGCCGCAAACGGCGGGAAGGCTGTTGTAGCTTTTTATCGATTCCGCGGCGGCTTTGAACTCTTTCTTTTCGATCAGCTTTATAAATTCTGGAATGTTGATACCGACCGGACAGCCCGCCACGCATGCCGGTTTTCTGCAGTTCAGGCAGCGTTTAGCCTCCGTTATGGCTTCTTCTTCGCTATAGCCGAGCGCCACTTCGTTAAAATTTTTATTGCGCACATCCGCCGCCTGCTCGCGCATGGGGACTTTTTTGCTGGATTTAGCCCCCGGCTCGTCGTGCTCTTTATGCGCGCCGTTAACCCGTTCGCTTAGCTCTTTAACATAGCTGTGGACGCAGTTGTCGTTATGCGCCGCAACGCGGCCGTCCTTATTTTCGTAACGGCCGAGCGCGTCTTTTTCTTCTTTTTCGAATCTTTTGTTCCTGAGCAACAGCTCGTCAAAATCAACTAAATTGCCGCTGACGTCCGGACCTTCCACGCACGGAAAAACGGTTTTGCCGCCCACAGAAGCGCGGCAGGCGCCGCACATGCCCGTACCGTCCACCATTATTGTATTAAGGCTCGCGGTATAGTCGATGCTGTTCTCTTTAGTCACTTTCTGAATGGCATGCATCATTACGAGCGGACCAATGCCCACCACATGTTCAATTTTAACGCCTTTCGCTATCAAGTCTTTAAGAACATCCGTCACTATGCCTTTTATGCCGATCGAACCGTCGTTGGTGGCGTAATATATCTCGTCGCTCACGGCGGCCATTTTTTCCTTCAATATTAAAAGCGCGTCGGTACGCGCGCCTATGATCGAAATAACGCGGTTGCCCGCTTCTTTAAAAGCGCGCGCCTGCGGATATAAAGGCGCTATGCCGAGACCGCCGCCGATCATGACGACCGTTCCGTATTTTTTAATCGTAGTGGGCTTTCCGAGCGGGCCCACGAAATCTTTAATTGAATCCCCTTCTTTAAGGCGCGCCAGCTCTTTTGTCGATTTTCCGACCGGCTGGAAAATAATGGATATGGAGCCTCTTTCCTTTGACCAGTCATATATGGTGAGAGGTATCCTTTCGCCCTTATCGCCGAGACGGAACATTATAAACTGCCCCGCCATGGCGTTACGCGTCACAAACGGCGCCGCGATTTCCATTTCTATATTGTTTTCATTGAGTTCGGCCTTTTTTAAAATTTTATACATTCCAGATGTCCTTTCTTTATTTTACGTTAAACCATTATTCTAACAAAAAAAAAATAAAATTGCAATTCAATCACGTTATTTTATGAACGATTCGCCTGAAATTATTTGATTATTTTTTTATTTTAATTACCGAAGCTATCTCCAGTACATGGTTGGATATTTTTTTGTATTTAGCCGTAAATTCTGGCGAATCTAAAGCTAAAACGGCACCACCGGCTTTAACGCCATCTTTTAGGACATAATCGTACTTATACAAAAGTAAAAGTCCGCTTAGAAAAATATTGGACGGACCCTGCGGCATGGGAAGATTACGCCAATTTTCAAATACGAGCGGTTTCAAAGGAATTTTGATAACGCTAAGACCTTCCGACGATGTTTTGCCAAAATATAAATGCTTGCCATCACCGGCATTAGCCATAGGAATTAATTTTTCACCGTACATTTTAACAAGCTCGCCGTGAAAGGCTAAAACTCCTTCGGCACTATGCCTGGCAAGCTCGGCTTCAGACGATTCATCAACCGCATCAACTCGAGGATTTAAGTATAAAGATGAAAAAACCGTGTTTTCGTTAAAAGCGGATTGAGCATTTTCGTCTTTTACCCTAACGCTCAAATGCGGATAAGGATTTTCTTTCGTAAAAACCGTGTCGGATTTCGCTATGTAACAAAGTTTAACGGCAAGATTCTTCGCATCGGATACATAAGAAATTATAGTTCTGCCTTCAACAAGCTTGTCAAGAAGATACCCTTCGATAATTGGCATGGAAGATCTTTCCGGCTTAAATGAACTTGGAAAATTAAAAAGTTTTATGAAAAAATTATACTTATGAGCATCCTCGGGTGCCTGTACCGCAAATCCCATTCCAATAAAATCCTTAAGCGCAATATTGGTAATATCCGGCAAAAAAGGACTCGAAAATCCCATATCGGAAGGTTTTTCAATTTTTTCAGACCCTTCGGCGACGTGTGCGGTCTTTTTAACCGGCTGCAGATAGCCGAAACTAAATTTCATTTCGGAATCGATCTTCCACCCGGCATCGCTTTCCGCCACAACAGCCGCAGGCCAAAATCCTAAAACACCTGACATAAAAACGAAAATAAATAAGACCATAAGTTTTTTCATAATAAAATTCCTCCCAATTTATAACGTTTTGTTAATTTCACCGCTATGAATTCTTAGTACGATACACACCAGCTCCCTGGGACCGTGCATTCCCTGAACGACCTGCTTTTCAATATCCGCCGTCTTGGACGGACCCGCGATAATTACGGCCTTATCGGGACGCACCGAAGATTTTCCGGCGGCCGACGCTTCAAAAAATGCCGACATGTTATCATAACTCACAATCTCTTCGGCCGCGATCAAAACCGATGTCCCGCCCAAAAGAGTTTCTTCATGCGCGACACGCCCGCTATCGACTATCAGCGCCCCGTCCTGCACGAGCAGCCCGGACGCGGACGCGACGCAAATATCCGACTCGTCCGAAACTTTATCAGCCAAAACTAAACCAGCAACCCTTTCCAGCGCGGTTTTTAATTTTAAAGCCAAACCGACGCCCAGGGACCGCGATAAAAAAACGCGCCGGCGCGAATCCAATCCCAACCGCACACTTCCGTCTTCTCCATTTTTTTGACGTCCGGCAAGCCCGACAAGATATTCCGCAGCCGAATCATAATTTTCGCATATTGCCGTCTCGCCGCCGTTATACGCAAAACGGCTTTTAAATTTTTCAATATTAGCTTCGTTCATTTTTTGAAATAACGCTCCATAAAAGTTTTACCGCTTAGTCCCATAAAATCTCTTTTTGAAAACCTCGACCACAAAGGTATATAATTTTTACCGAATATCTTGCGCGCGGCCGCGAAATAAAGCCGCGCCAGCGGCGCTACTGCCGTACTTAAATAACTATTCGACATAACCAGCGAGTGGCCCATAGAAAATATTTTCTTCACGCGCCTGTACAAAGATTTTCCGGCGGCCGGATCGGCCCCGCAGCGGAACCGGTGCTCTAAAATAAGGGCGGGCAGATTTATTTTCATCGGACATATACTCTTGCAAAAGCCGCAAAGAGTCGATGCGTCTATTAACTGCGAACACTTTCGATACCCTAGAAAAAAAGGCGCGAGCACCGTGCCGATAGGACCGGCGTAAGTGAACTCATAGCCATGACCCGACAGTCTCTGAAATATCGGACAGATATTCTGACAAGCGCCGCATCTGACGCATCGGAGCGCTTCGCCGAAAACCGGATCGGCGGCTATTTCAAAACGCTTTTTCGTAACTATTATAAAAAAACGCTCCTTATTTTCATCGGGCGCGCCCACAACCGACGTGTAAGCATTCAAAAGCTGACCCGTGGCCGATTTAGATAATACATTCAAAAAATGCGGCAGCTCCGTCAACTTTCCAATGATCTTTTCAATGCCGAAAACCGCTATGTGGGTTTTCGGAAGATTAATCGCAAGCCGCGCGTTAGCCTCGTTTTCTACGACGGCTATCAGGCCGGAATCCGCAACTGCGAAATTAGCCCCGGTAATGCCCACCTTCGCGCTCATGAATTTTTCGCGCAGATAACGCCGCGCGAAGTAACAAAGCTCTTCCACATCCTCGCTATAGGGCATGCCCAATTTTTCATTGAAAAGTTTCGCGATTTCTTTTCTGGATTTGTGCAGCGCCGGCGCCGTTAAATGCGAAGGCTTTTCACCCGCGATCGAAACGATGAATTCGCCGAGATCGGTTTCAACAGGCTCGATCCCGTATTCTTTCAGATACCCGTTAAGCTCGATTTCCTCCGTCAGCATGGATTTCGATTTAACTATAAAATCGGCGCCGCGCGATTTTATTATTTCCGCGATCTTCGCCCTCGCGCTTTCATAATCGTCGAACACGAAAGTTTTGACGCCGTTCTTCCCGGCGTTAGCGGTAAATTCAACCGCTAACTCGCCCAGCCGCGGAATCGACAGATCGCGCGATTTTATCGCCGCATCGCGTGAGCTTTCAAAAGTCTCCGATATCGCCGCCGCTTCGTTTCTTTTTAAAATGGCCGTGGCCGTCGCTTTCTTCAAATTAGCCTGAAGCGCCTTATTAGCCAGCGCCTTTTCAGCGTTGACATAAATATCTATAACTGATTTACCGCCGCGAAAAAAATACATATGCTTCCTTCATACTTTCAAATGGCCGCCAAACGACAATTAAACCTAATTTGAACATAAATCAAGAAAATCGGCTATATAATGAAAATTCAATTTATACCCGCGCGCCGCCGCTACGCCCTTTAAATGCATTATACAACCCGCGTCGCCGGCTACAATATTACTTATCCTGTTTTCAATCACAAACTCGAGCTTTGAAATGCCTATATCTATCGAAAGATTGTCGAACGCCGCTGAAAATGCCCCGCCAAAGCCGCAGCATGTGTTTTGATGAGTTTCCGACTCGAACAGCCGAAGACCTTTTATCGACCGGAGCATCTCCTTCGGCTCCCGGTCGATCTGCATCTCGTTTAACAAATGACAGGATTTATGATAAAAAATCGCGCCCTTATACTTTAAATCCAGCTTCAAATATAGCTCGTTGTCATACATAAACCTGTTGAACTCGACCACCCGCTCTTCGAGCCATTTTAAATTTTCGGCCGGAAACAATCCTGGATAATTATGCTTTATCATCGCCGCGCACGATCCCGAAGGAACTACGATATAATCGCATTCGAGGTTCTTATATAAATCTATAAACTTGCGCGCGAACGGCTTCGAATGCTCGCAAAATCCCATATTATAACCCGGCTGGCCGCAGCAGAGCTGCTTTTCCTCAACGGAAAAATCGACTCCGCATTTTTTGAATATATTGATTATTGAATATGCACTGTCCGGCATCAAATGATTAATAATGCACGGAACATACAAAGAAACCTTCACTTTAAATTCTCGCCTTTTTTACTTTTAACGTTAAATAAATTATTTTTGTTGTTGTTTTGGATAAGGGAAGGCGAGAGGCCAATGGCCCCTCCCTTCCCTTAAAATCCCTTCCAACCCCGGATTCGCCTGCCGCTTTATGTTTGTTAAGTGCCCGCTTTTCTGCCGGGACTTTAATTCAATTTGGCTCTTTTCTTTTATCGCTATATTTTTTTGATTTTCCTTAACCGCTAAAATTTCTTTTTCTCTTTATTTTTTCTTTTCTATTTCTGTTTTTTGTTTCTGTTTTTTGTTTCTGTTTTTTGTTTCTGTTTTTTGTTTCTGTTTTTTGTTTCTGTTTTTTGCAG
>JAKPTH010000117.1 GCA_029571125.1 bacterium | reverse complement strand
CAAAATGTTCCCGAGGCCATTACTATATCCTCTTCCACGCGATTATAAAGCATTATTTTTTCTCCCTTATATAAAAGCCTGGAATTGTAATCGGAAAAGATCCGTTCGTATCCGCTCGCTGCGGCTTGTTTTAGAAGGCGGTTCAAGGCGGACCCTATGGCGCCCGATAATTCGATAATGTCGCTTTCGCCGAACTTTCGCGAAGCGAATTCTTCAAGATTGCCGGGTTGAAGTATATTCGAGTTTCTTAATTTATTCAGGTCCACCCGGTTGAATACGTTTACTCCTATCCCTATGATCACCGGCGTCCCGGTCGCGCCGGGCATCGCCTTCATGAGCATTCCGCATATTTTTTTGCCTCCCGCCGTTATGTCGTTCGGCCATTTGATGCGTAAAATGCCTTCCGGAAGCAGTTTTTCAATCGCGCAGAAAACCGCGAGCGCCGTTATTATGGTGAGTTTGCTGAAATCGATTCCGGGCATCGCTTCCATAAATAAAAGCGTCGACTGGTAAAGACCACCGTAACCCGAATCCCACTCCCGGTCAAAACGTCCGCGGCCGGCTGTCTGCGTAAATGCGATCTCCGTGTAGCCGTGAAAGTTTAAAAGCGAGCCTTTACTGATAATATCCGATTTGGCAAGAACTTCAAGATCGTCGTTGGTGGAGCCCGTCTCCTTGACTATCGTTACGGCGAAGTTTATATCATTCATCGACGAAAACGCCGTCCGTTTTTTCTTTCTGAAGCTCTTTATAGTGCTGATATTTTTTAGTTATATTGTTGTAAAGCTCTTTTTTGCCTTCGCCCGTTACCGATGAAAACCTTATTATATCGCCGTCGAAACCGGCCGATTTTATCTGCGACTTGAGCAGCAGCGTCGCGGCCCGCAGTTCGTTGGTTTTAAGCTTGTCGATTTTCGTGGCCACGATTATATAATTTACGTCGTGCGACTTTAAAATGTCGAGCAGCATTACATCCAGGTCCGTCAGGCCGCGCCGGATGTCGAGTATAACCACGCCGAGTATCCTGCTCGCGCGAAGGCTTATATACTCGTTTATCAATTCGGCCCAGCGCTGCTGCTCGTCCTTTGAATAGCGCGCATAGCCGTAGCCCGGTAAATCGACCAGATAATACTTATTGTCGATCAGAAAAAAATTGATTTCACGCGTGCAGCCGGGAGTTCCGCTCACGCGCGCGAGCTTGCTCACTCCGGTATATGTGTTGAGCAGCGAAGATTTTCCAACGTTGGACCGGCCGAAAAACGCGGCCTCGAAATCCAGCGGCCGCGGAAACTGTTCTACCGCCCTGGCGGATAATAAAAATTTAGCCACGCTCGCTTGAGCCATAATTCCTCCATGTTCTTTCAGTGAAATTGATAAGCCCTTTCGCCGCGCACGCAAAAAACACATGCGGCGAAAGGGCTTTGTTATAAGTTTATTACGATATCTTCGCGCCGTCTTCGATCGGAGCCATTGGCGTGAGAAGCGACATCTTATCGCCTGCCGACGCCGCAATTACCATGCCTTCG
>JAKPTH010000106.1 GCA_029571125.1 bacterium | reverse complement strand
TATCGAACAGATCTCCGCGGCAACCGAAGAACAGGGCGCTACGGCCAACGAAGTTTCCAAAGCGGTCGAAAACGTAGCTTCCATAACCGAAGAAAACGCAAGCTCGTCCGAAGAGCTCGCCGCTTCCAGCGAAGAGCTTTCCGGCTCCGGAGAATCGCTGCGTCAGTTAATAGAAGAATTCAAGGTGAGCAAAGGCGGGGCTAAAAAAGAAAAAGCGGTGGCCGCTCACACTTACCACGCTATAGAAAAAAAAGGCAGCGAAATAATTAAAAAAAGCGAAAAGCTGACTAAATAATTCGGGCCAATTAAAAATCATAATCGACGATAATCATAAAAACGGCCTGATGGCCGTTTTTATGATTAGAATTATCAAAAAATCCTAGAAAAGAGCATTTAAAATGGCATTCACATTTTTTTTCCGAGACCTGCATACCATAGAACTTACGGTTAAACACCTGCTTCCGTTTATTTCCGGCAGAAATAAAGTCAGAATTTGGGACGCCGGCTGCGCCATGGGACCCGAGCCTTACACGGTGGCGATAGTTCTGGCTGAAAATATGGGAAGATTCGCTTTCCGCAATATACTTTTCGACGCCACGGATATCGACGAAAGCAATACTTTCGAAAAAATAGTCACCGAAGGCATTTACCCGGAAGACGAACTTAAAAGAATACCGGCCGATATATTCGAAAAGTATTTTAAGCCGGCCGATAAAGCGGGCCATTTTATAATAGACGAGGCGATCAGAAGCAGAATGCAGTTTAAAAAGCATAATTTGCTTTCGCTCAAGCCGGTAGGAGAGGATTACAGTCTTATAATATGCAAAAACGTCCTGCTGCACTTTCAACCCGAAGAAAGGGTTAAAGTAATTAAAATGTTTTACGATTCGCTTGCGCCGGGCGGATACTTTATAACGGAACAAACCCAGAAAATGCCGGAAGAGCTGGCGCATCTTTTTCAAAAAGTCGTCGATGACGCGCAGCTTTTTAAAAAGATATGAAAATTTTTTTATTCCATAACACGGAAACTTATTCGTGCAACACATATATGGCCCTTGGAACATGGAACGCCATATCGGACGTTAATACGCTTATAGACGTAGGCACCGACGACTACATATTGAGCAGGATACCTTTTATCTCCACCGGCGTCGGTAAAAAACCGGTGGAGCAGGTTATTATAACTCACAACCATTTCGACCACGCCGGCGGCCTGCGGCATGTAATAGAAAGATACCGGCCGGAAGTGCTCGCTTTTTCCAGGTTCGACGGCGTAACCAGAGTCCTCGAAGACGGAGAATATATAAAAATCGGCGACCGCGCTTTCGAAGTCCTGAATATAACGGCGCACTCCAACGACTCCATATGCCTCTACTGCAGCGACGATAAAATGCTTTTCGCAGGCGACACGCCTTTAAATATAAAAACCGTCGGCGGCTCTTATTCATTTTCATTTATCCATTCATTAGAACGCATAGCTTCGCTCGACATACAGACCATTTATTCCGGCCACGACGAGCCGGTAACGCACAACGCCAATAAAATTATCGCCAATACTCTCCAGAACGTCAAAAGAAGCACCATAATCGCCAATTAAAATTCAAAAATATATTGACTTAAGTCATTTAATTAAAAGACAGTTTATGCTATGATGTAACAGATATTTTTGATTAAATTATTTTACAAATAATAATGCCGGCAGGAGGTTTTTAATGAATGTTCTATCAAAACTAAGCGCGCGAACCAAGATTTCGCTTATCACGGTTTTGTTCATAGTTTTTACAATGGGAATGCTCTACTACACTATCGCTTCGTTAAAAAATCAGCGTATCGACTCCCTGGTGATCGATCTGGCGGGCCGCCAGAGAATGCTTAACCAGAAATTTATGAAAGAACTTATACTTTCGCTAAACGGAATCGATTCCGATTTTGAATCCACCTACAATATCTTACTCGAATCGGCCAGAGCGCTTAAAGACGGAGGAAACGTCAGGGCTAACATCAACTCCGATGAAAAAACCGTCCTGCCGCCCGCCCCCGATAACGCTATAAAGGAAAAAATCCAGGAACAGATAACCTACCTCGATAAATTAAAAGAAGATTCGCAAAATCTTCTAAAAGCCGATAAAAACAGCCAGCAGTATCAGCAGGCGCTAAAGCAGCTGCTCGAAGACGGAAATAAAGCGCAAACCGCGGCAAATGAAAGCGTGAAGCTTTTTACGGTTAATTCCGAATCTAAAATAGACCGCATGATAAATATAGAGCTCGAA
Source organism: bacterium (assembly GCA_029571125.1). Lineage (GTDB taxonomy): Bacteria > Muiribacteriota > UBA9980 > UBA9980 > UBA9980 > UBA9980. The sequence continues at coordinate 981 of JAKPTH010000106.1, read as the reverse complement.
ATAGCGCTGCTGCTGTCTTTGATAGGCGCGGTATTAAGCTGGATAGTCACCGGCGGAGTTATTTCGAATATAAAATTCATGATGGACGAAACTGAAAAACTCTCTGCCGCCGTCGTTAACGGACAGATCAACGTGAGAGGCGACGCCGAAAAAATCAATTTCGAATTCAGGCCCGTTATAGAAGGCATAAATAAAATTATGAACGCTTTCGCCGGCCCTATTAAAGTAACCGCAAGTCATGTGGACAGAATTTCTAAAGGCGACATCCCTCCTAAAATTACCGACGAATATAAAGGGGATTTCAACGAAATCAAAAACAACCTCAACCAGTGTATCGACGCGATAAGCCTTCTTATAGGCGATGCAGGTACGCTAGCGAGCGCCGCTATAGAAGGAAAACTCGATACGCGCGCCGACGCTTCCAGACACCAGGGCGATTTTAAAAAAATCGTCGACGGAGTCAACAAAACTCTCGATGCGGTTATAGGGCCGCTTAACGTAGCCGCGGAATATGTAGACAGAATTTCTAAAGGCGACATCCCTCCTAAAATTACCGATAATTACAGGGGAGATTTCAATGAAATCAAAGGCAACCTCAACCAGTGCATCGACGCGGTAACGCTTCTTATAAAAGACGCGGGCACGCTCGCCGAAGCGGCCGTTCATGGAAAACTCGCCACGCGCGCCGACGCTTCGAAACATCAGGGCGATTTTAAAAAGATCGTCGACGGAGTCAATAAAACCCTCGACGCCGTCATCGGGCCGCTCAACGTGGCCGCTAACTACGTGGACAGAATTTCTAAAGGCGATATGCCGTCTAAAATAACCGATAATTATAACGGAGATTTCAACACTATTAAAATTAACCTTAACCAGTGCATAGACGCGGTTAACGCGCTTATCGCGGACGCCGGAATGCTTTCGGCGGCCGCCGTGGAAGGAAAACTCGCCACGCGCGCCGACGCTTCAAAACATCAGGGC
>JAKPTH010000103.1 GCA_029571125.1 bacterium | reverse complement strand
AGGGGTTATGAAAAAAGGCTTCCTGCCGCGACAGATTACGCCATGAATTGTTGGCGGAAATCAGCATTCCTTTTTCGTCTATTATAGAAACGGCGCTTCCGAGCGAGTTAAAAGTCGATTTAAAGAAACGCTGCGACTCGGACAGCATATCTTCTATCTTTTTCTGGTGCGTGATATCGTTGAAAATCGTAGCGGCGTAATTGGCCGTAGTGCAAAAAACCGAAATGAAAAACCATTTTCCCATATCGGAGGAATAGTATTCGAATTGAGTGTCTTCGCCGCTGGTTATTACAATGCCGAGAATGCTTATCAGGTCGAGTTCTTCGTTGAAAAGCGCCGGAATGGATTGCTTGAGTGTCTTACCGGCGACTTCCCCTTTTTTAACGCCGAAAACGTTTTCAAACGCGGGGTTCAGATCGACGATATAAGAGTCGATCACTTTGCTGCCTTCATCGAAAATTGCTTCATGAAAAAGCATTGGATTGGTCATGTTATCGAAAAGGGATCTGAGCTTGGTTTCGCTCGCGAATAGCTTTTCTTCGGCATCCTTTTTTTCCTTAGCTTCCTTGATCAATATTTCGTTCGTTTTAGAAAGTTCGTAAAACATGTTGGAAAGTTCATAAAACATAGCGTTGAAAGGAAATTTGAGATTTGTTTCGACGATGGCCTTAAAAGTGAAATAATAGGACAGCAGATGAAAATAGTGGCCTAATGCGTTCATTATGCCATAAACGTCCCTGTATAAGGTAAATGATAAACTGGATAAAATTTTAAACGTCAGCGAAAAAATAATCAAACTGAAAACTATCTCGGAAATCGCTTTTTTTTGTTTGTGAATCAAAAAAATGCATCCGGAAAGAATAAAAATAAAACAGTATTCGGCCGCTATTTTAAAAAATGTGAGTCCGCTAGCTTCATCGTAACATGCAGGAAACGTCGCGAATCCGAAAATCGAAACCAGAAGCGTCAGGGTAAGAAGGCCTAAAAAAGTTAAAGCTATCTTTACGTTAATGTTTTTTTTAAGATAATAAGCGGCTATGAAAAAACTTGTCGTATCAACGATTTTAAGAGCTATCCAGAGCTGGGTAGGCAGATTCGCACCGGTGTTTCCGAAAATGTTCATGCCTTTATATGCGAATGTGTGCGCTATGTTAATTATGGAGATAAAGATCGACGACGTCCCTATTATGGATAAAAAATGATCGGGCGCTATGGCCGAAGTCATGAAAGTGAAGACGGCTGTGCAGGCCGCAAGCGTTATTACCGTTACTTCTATGCTCAGATGAAAGACGAGAAAATTTTTCTGGCTTATGAAAAGGCAGATTAATAAAAAAACGAGCAGTGCCGCCGGCTCTCCGAACCTGCTTTTCGGACCCGGTTCGAACCTGGGCTTGACGGAAGGCGTATCTTTGATGTTTATATCGAAGTCGGTCATAACTTTAAAAAATTGATTTAGATTTTTCGTTGAGATTTAACTGTCCTTTATACCTTAAAAAGAGCGTTTAACGCTCTTTTTAAGGTATAAAACTATTTTTTATTTTTCGATCAGTTCGACGTTGGCTCGCGGTAATGTGAACTTTTCGCCGGTTTGATCTATTTTTACCTCTACTACCCTTACTTTGGCGCCGGTTTCGATTTCGAACGGCTCCGGCGGAAGCGCGGTGACCGTAGCTATCGCGCCGAAATGCGGAACGCGTATTATGCGGACAGTGCATCCGACGTCCATCATGAGGTTGGCTTCCGGCGGGTTGGAAATATCGGTTTCGGTTAAATTTTCTTTCGGTATTATAATTTCAGGCCTTATAACGCCGGCGCGTATCTGAGTGGCGCCGTTTATGGATGTTCTTTTTCCGTTGTTCTGCTTGAGCAGTTCGAAGGTCTTTCCGGCCATATTGATATTGCCGAATCCTTCGGTGACGACCAGCGTTATTCCTTTATTTTCATTTCCGGTTATCGCGACGCCGAGGTCGTAGCCAAGGAAATTTTTGAGCGTTTCGTCGTCGATGCCGCCGGCTATTATGCCTTTAACTTTGCAGCTCTGGGCTTTTTTTATAGCCGACGCCGTGATGAGCGATCCGCCTACGATTATTTTTCCGGCGTATGAATCGTTTATCATGCCTTCGTCTAAAACGGTCGAAGGTGAAGTCGCAACCATTTGAAGCTCTCCGACCGTTTCGCCGCCGACGCCGAAAATTCCCTGTATGTAAGCGCCGGTGCTTTTAACGACGATGCCTTCTTTCGGTATTATTTCGTCCACGATGCCGTCTATGAAGGATAAAACCTCAACCGGCGTTGGATTCTGCCTTAAAACAACCTGGCCTGTTGCGCTGGATATGCTTTCTATGGTGCCGTCGCACGGCGACGGGCACGGCGTGGTGAATATCCCGAAAAAGCTGCTGCTTTGAGCTATGGATTCGCCTTTTTTAACTCTGTCGCCTTCTTTTAGAAGCATAAAATCTTTTATTTCTTTAGGGTCGATGCTTAATTTGTTAACGACGTTTACCAGCTCGACGTTTCCCGGAAGCTCGGTCTTAGCTACTATATCGCTGTGCTTAACGCGGCCGCCCTTTTTTACGAGAACGTCGCCCATCAGGGGAAGTCTTCTTTCTTTCGTTATGATAGTGTTTTCGGATACTTTAAGTCCCGGGGTATATGCGTTTGCCATGTTTAATCTCTCCTTTACTATTCGAACTTCGGGTATTTAGGATAAAGGTCCATCGCTTTTATCCATTCGAGCAGTTTTTCAACGCGTTTCGCGTTGTCTTTGGGAAGTTCGAACGGCCTTCTGCCGCGAGTGTCGACGATTACGCCGGTGGTTCCGCCGTGAACGGTGCCGCGCACCGCCGCGCCGGAGCCTTCGCCCATGTCGAATCCGCGTACGGGAGTTACCGTAACTTCAGCGGTTTCGCCGACCGGAAGCCCTATGATATGAAGCTGTCCGAACGGAACGTCGATATCTATTTCATGGCCGTTTTGTTTTTTCATTTTCACGTTGACGCAGGGTTTGCCTTCTTTGCCTGCGCCGACGGGCGCTATGCAGGTGCCGAGATAGATAAGGCAGTCTTTTTCGAAAACCTGTAAAGCGGCTTCAGGATGAACTTTTGCAAGAACGCCGAGCTGCGGCATCATAAATATGGAATCGACGGTGAGCTGCGTTATGCCTTCGGGCAGGAAGGAATCCATGAGCATCATGGCGGTCTGCTGGCGGCGGGGCGCGTGGGAAAGTACGCCGCCGGAGCCTATCAGCATGTTAAGCCTCATGAGGTTTACCAGCGATTCGCCGGAATCTTCCTGCGTGAGCGCGTCGCCTATGGTACGCTCTTTTTGTACGCCTTTAAGGCCTACCGCGAGCGCCTTGTGCTGGTCGAACGACAGGCGAAGCGCCTCGCGCGCGACGGCCTGCTCGACTATGAGCTCTTTTAATAAGTAAGGTATGGTAGTAGGCCTTATCATTTTGTTTTTGATGCGGTTGCGCAGGTCGCGTTCGTCCATGGTGAAGGGAACCCAGCGCATTATGTTATCGAGGCCCGCGTCGACGAATACGTTGGATATGCTGTAGCTCATGCCGTAGTTCGCGGAAACGGTTTTGTTATATATGCCCTGGAACACCGAAAATACGTCGGTGGTTGCCCCGCCGATGTCGGCTCCGACGACCTGCATGCCCTTCTGTTTGGCGATAACCTGCATGATATCGCCGACCGCGCCCGGAGTGGGCATGATGTCTACGTCGGTCATTTTCATGAGCTTGTTGTATCCCGGCGCCTGCTGCATAACGTGATGCAGGAAGAGCGCCTGGATTTTATGGCGCGCCGGCATAAGGTTTTCGGTTTCGAGGGTCGGCCTCAAGTTGTCGGTTATATCGAGAGCGGTTTTCTTGCCGAGACGCTCTTCTACGAGGCCCGCCGCTTTATTATTGCCGGCGTAAACGATCGGCAGCTGATAAGAAATGCCGAGGCGCGGCTTTGGATCGGCGGCGGCTATCAGTTCGGCGAGCTTTGCGACGTGTTCGGTCGTGCCGCCGTCGATGCCGCCCGCGAGAAGGATCATATCGGGGCGAAGGTGCCTGATTCTTTCGATTTCTTCGTGCGGAAGGCGCCCGTCGTTGGTGGCGATAACGTCCATGACTATAGCGCCGGCTCCGAGAGCCGCGCGCTGGGCCGATTCGCCCGTCATGGACTTTACGACGCCCGCGACCATCATCTGAAGGCCGCCGCCTGCGGATGACGTTGAGATGTAAATATCTACGCCCTGTTTTTCATTTTTTTTAGGCTTGATAATGGTTCCGTTATCTAAAAACTTGCGATGGCAGAGCTCTTCGAGCTCGGTTATGGCGTTTAAAACGCCCTGCGTGACGTCTTCGATTGGAGCTTCGACGGTGGTCGGAGCCTCGCCGCGCTTTACAAGACGAAACACGCCGTCAACTTTTTCGATTAAGATGGCTTTCGTCGTAGTCGAACCGCAATCCGTGGCGAGAATGCTGGTGATTTTTTCTTTTGGAATGTGCATTCTTATCTACCCCTTCTTTTAAAGTGATTTTATTAATAAACTCATACTAACTTTGATTTATTTTTTATTATGGTTATAAAATAAATTGTCCGGTTGATTGATTATTGACGCGTCGCCCTTATTTTTGCGCGCATTTTTCTATGGCGCATATCAGGCGCTCAACGTTGTCGCGCTTTTCCATTAATTCTACTATTCTGTCATACTCCGTGACGTTAAAAAAAACTTTTATTAAAGGCCCTAAAACCACAAGAAACTGTGAGCCGATAAAATTGAGCGGCTTCGTGGATTCAAGGAATAAAATCGCGGGCGCCGCCATTTTACGCTTTACCACGAATTCGGCGAGCCTTGTGAAAAGGGCTTCGTCCTTTTCGTTGAATTCTTCGTTCATTTTTCAAATACGCCTTTCAATAACGATGATATTTTTTCGCGGTCGCCGGGGCCGGCCAGTAAAAAAAGGCCCCTGAACTGGTCGAGCACTTTTGAATCCGGCTCGGAAGACAGAAATATGCCGTTATTATCCGCGAAGAATTTTTTATATTTGGATAAAGGCTCGGTCCTTGTCTTGAATAAAATTTTTATTTCTACTTTTTCATGATCGATGCGGTAATAAGTTGGAGCGAAAAATTGTATCAAAGAGCCTGTAAGAAGCGACACCGCGATGAAACTCATGAAATAGCTCGCCGTGAAATCATATGCTAAAATTCCGCAGGACGCCAGCACTAAGAAAACCAGTCCGGTTTTATATGGGCTGGCGGCCATGGGATGGACTTTCCAGCAATAAAAATTTCCGTCTTCGGCCATTATTTAACCAGCTGCATCCAGTCGCCGAGCAGGAACTGGAACCTTCCTATCAAAAGGCTTATACGGGCCATTACAGTGTATCCGAAAGAAGCTCCGAATGTGATCATAAGCACCCATATTCCAAAGTTCGAAGCGGGCCCGAGGATGACGCCCTTGTGTTCGGCGGAGAAATAAAAATAAATTATAGCGCAGCACAGGCCGAAAACAAGTATAAAGTCGTTAGCCGATTGCGCTATTACGCCCCAGTCGACTCCCTTCATGTGAAAAAGCGGCGCGAACGAAACGAAGCTGGCTTTAACCTGTTCGAGAACCGAAGCGTGGAGAGTAGTTACGATTACTATACCGGAGCCGTAGCCCACGATCGTAGCGAGCGGGAAACGAGAAAGCCATGCCGCGCTGGGTATTACGCGGGAAATCATCATGAGCCCGAGGATAGCGGGGAATAAATAAAAAATAAATATCTTGAACGTGAACCAGAAAATGAACTGGAACTGCGTTCCGAATTTATTGGCGATAAGCTGAGTCTGCCAGTCGAGCATCCAGGGGTTAACGACGGGTACGGACGAACTGGTTATTATATGATAGAAATCGCGGCTGTATTCCTGGAGCGGTTCGATCAGCGAAGGCTTCAGGTATTTGTGGAACGTCAGAACCAGTGTGTAGCCGGCCGAAATTCCGACGAACAGGTATTCGCTGAACTTGTAAACGAAGTTGTCTTTATATAAGAAACTGTAAATTCCGAGGGTAAGAAGCGCGGCTATCCAAATGCCGATTCCTTCGACGGATACAGCTCCGCCGGTTTCGAATACCGGCTTGAAATTTAATCCTAACATAAAAAGTGGCATCTATATTCACTCTCCATTTCTTGATTACGAATTATTTCTGTTTGCCCACTATCATTTGCGATACGTTAGCCAGCAGTATGAAGAAAATCAGCATCATGTGAACCACTGCCTGAACGTCCATGCCGGCGGTGGCGAGAGCCGGTTTTTTTACCAGGCGCTCGTATTCGGATGCGCCCTTGAGGCCTTCCACCAGGCCGATAAGCTGCTTGGACTGCAGGTACGGATAATATTCGAGAGATGAAATGGCAGTGCAGCCGCCGGTTACGATGGTTTTGTACTGGGCGTTGGCTATGGTTACGTAAGTGCCTATGCCGGCCGAACCCGTGGTAAGGCTGAATATTGCCGCGAGGTCGCGGTAGTTTTTAACGCCTTTCATTATTTCGAAGTCGGTGGTTTTGTTTCCGAAAAAATCCGTGGGGAAAACGCCGGCGATAGAGTCGCCCATGCCTTTTACAACG
>JAKPTH010000098.1 GCA_029571125.1 bacterium | reverse complement strand
TCTATGGCGCCGCCAGATTCGTTTTTAGCCGCTACGGCAGATTTCCACGACGCGGGGTTGCCTATTCTGATAGCGGTGGCTATGGTTTCAGGCTTTTCCACCGGCCGGTTCAGCACTATGGGCGCGGCGCCTTCGGCCTGGTATCCCATCATTTTCGGAAGCCTGTCGATGATCCCGGCTTTTTTATAGCGGTTATACCCGAGCCAGTACGCGCTAATATTTCCAGCGTTGCCCACCGGCATAAACTGGTAGTCGGGCGCACGGCCGAGATCATCGCAAATTTCAAAAGCGCCGGTAGTCTGGCCTTCTATCCTGAACGGATTGAGGCTGTTGACGAGCGTTATATTATTTTCTTCGGAAATCTTTTTAACGAATTCCAGCGCCGTGTCGAAATTTCCATTGACCGGAAGCACTTTTGCGCCGAACTGTATCGCCTGCGAAAGCTTTCCCAGAGCGATTTTTCCGTCGGGAATCAGCACCGTGCACGCCACGCCGGCGCGCGCGGCATAGGCCGCGGCGGAAGCGGAAGTGTTGCCTGTGGACGCGCAGATTACCCCGCGCGTGCCGCCTTCGACCGCCTTGGAAATCGCCATCGTCATTCCGCGGTCCTTAAAAGAGCCCGTGGGATTGGCGCCTTCGAATTTGAAATAAAGCTCGGCGTCCAGTTTAATCGCCGCCGCCAGCTTATCGGCGCGTATCAGCGGAGTGTCGCCCTCGTTAAGGCTTATTATGAATTTTTTATCTACCGCGGGTAAAAATTTCGAATATTTTTCTATCAACCCAGTTCTCAAGCTTGTTTCCTCGATTCGTTCAAATTTATAGGCCTTGCCGCCGCCCCGGCCGAGCAATGCGGCTAAATGCCTATTTTAAACCATACCGGTTCGCTAATTATAAATTTATTCTTTTTGATTTCCTCTATCATTTTTGGAATTTTCGAGCATTTCGATTCGTGCGTGGTGAATATGACGTTGACCGGCTCGTTCGAATTTGAAATATCCTGTTTCATGGAGGAAATGGAGATATTATATTTTTCGAACGCGGCGGTTATTTTAGAGATGACTCCGGGCACGTCTAAAACCGTGAAGCGGAAATAATTGCTCTGCGACTTCAACTCTTCAGGCATCTGTTGTTTTTTAAGCCTGCTGTGCTCGTAGGCGTTGTTGAACATGTTGGTTTCGCCGCGTTTGAGCCTTAAAAGGTCCGCTATCAGCGAAGCGGTGGTCGGTTTCGCGCCGGCGCCGCGGCCGTAGAGCATAATTTCTCCGATAGGCGATCCTTCTATATAGATGGCGTTGTATTCGTTTTTCACTCCGGCAAGCGGGTGGTCGGACGGCAGGAAGATCGGCCTTACGCCTATATCGAGACCGGAGGCATTGTTTTGAATATAGCCGACGAGCTTGATCTGATAGCCGATCGATTTCGCGTAAGCGAGGTCGGCGCGCGTAATTTTATCTATGCCCTGGCAGAATATATCTTCCGCGCCGCACTTATAGTTAAATAAAAGGTCCTTTAAAATAGTGGTTTTATAAGCGCTGTCGAGCCCGGTTATGTCGAAGGTCGGATCGGGTTCCGCGAACCCCTTTTGCTGCGCCAGCTTCAGAGCGTCGGAAAATTCGATCCCGTCGTCGGCCATTTTCGTAAGGATATAGTTGGTGGTGCCGTTCAATATTCCTACGACTTTATCGATGCGGTGGGGTTTTACGTTTTCGTTGAATAGATTGATAACCGGTATTCCCCCGCCGACCGAAGCTTCGAAATAAAAATTTACGCCCTTTTCGCGCGCGATGTCTATAAGCTCGCCGCCGGCGAGCGACACGGCCATTTTATTTGCCGTTATAACATTCTTCGAAGCCGAAAGGGCGCCCGTTATATATTTGACGCTCGCTTCCCCCGCGGTCACGTCCACTATAGTTCCGATCGAAGCGTCGCGGAGTATTTCGTCGAAATCCGCGGTGAGTTTTTCGGATTCTATGGCACGAGTTTTTTTAATATCGCGTACCAGGACCTTAGCCACTTCTATGTCCTTATAATTCGTTTTGATTTCATTGTAAAAACCGGTTCCGATATTGCCGAAACCGAGCATCGCTATTTTCATGTCAATCCCCTTCTTTATTGTCCGTTAGCGGCGGTTTTGCCTTTTTTCAACGTTTCTATTATTTTGTTGTCGGCGATTTCTTCGTCCGAGAGCATCATAAGGTCTTTCATGGCGACCAGGTTAAGGAAGTTGTCGTCCCATTCAAAATGCTCGGAAACGTTATTGACTATAAGGTTATACTTTTCGCCGAGAGTTTCGATTTTTTTGCCTATGGTAAGGTTTTCATCTATTTCGATATGCAGCAGCACTATTTTTTCCAGGTCCGCGCCGGCGGTAAAGCATGGTATGATAACTATCGGCGCGCCGTCTTTGCCGTAGCCCATCTTAAGCCGGCCGCCCACGCAAGTTATCTTTTTATTGCCCCTCAGCTTGCCCGGCTTATCGAACGCCGAAGCTTTCTGTCCTGCGATTCCGAACGCCTTTTCTTTCTCGCGCACTCCGTAGAACTCGGTCTTGCCGGACTCGTTCTTTTTCTGCACGTGATACGGGGCTCCGCCCTTGAAAGAAACTATGGCGTTTGAAATATTGCGCATGGTCTTAAGGTCGTTGATGGAAAAACTGTAAGGATCGATATGCATCTGTTCGAGCACCGGCTGGAACTTAGACAGGGAATCTATCAGGTTGCGCTTGTCCTTGAGCGTTTCGAAGCGCCTCGCCAGCTCTTTTCTGTCGCAAACCGCAAGCTGTATGGGGCAAAGCTTTACGAGCAATTTCACGATGCCGCCCTGCGTCTCGTCGCTGAACCATTCGTTGAGAAAGTCCACCTGCGTGCGGAGGTAATCGTCATTTAAAAGAAGCTGCGACAGGTGTTTTTCGTCTAATTTTCTGTTTTCGGTTTCGAGCACGATAAGGTTTTCCGCGTCGCCGTATTTATCGAGAAAAAGGCATTCGATATTGTATTTACATCCGTTGGTGCGGCATACGTTAAAATCGGAGGAGCCGGCCGACGCCGACGAGTCGATAAAATCCTGCGCCAGGGAATATTCCGCCGTTTTAGGCCCTTCGGCGGAAACGAAGCGGTAATTTTTCTTTCCCGCGTACTGCGCGCTGTATTTATTGATTTTTTTCACTTTCACCAGCTTTAAAACGGCGGCGAACTTCATCGCGGATTCCTTTGAAAACTTAAGTTTTTCGAGTTCGCCGGCAAAATTTTCAATCTCGCCGTCTTCGAGATTCGCTACGTTATCGAAAAATGCGTTGACGTTAAGCGACGCGTCGGAAAAACGCCTTCCGGCCTCCAGGATAAAGCTCGAAATGCCCCATCCCTGCTGAAATTTAGCGATGTTATCCGGTTTTATGGGATTGGCGCCTATGATCTTGGCCATGCCCTGATAATGTATGGCGGCTTTCGACATATAAGGCGAGTCTTCGAAGCGCTCGTCCGCCAGGCTCATCGCCAGGCCGCGGTTGGAAAACTCGAGTATCAGGTCGTTGATAAGGTTGTAAAAAACAGGCGTTTCTTCGTTTTTGCCGGCGTCCCAGTTGAGCAGTATCGCGAATATATCGTCTATATATGAGCGGGTTTCGGCGTTTATTATGGAAATCGAACGCGAATCCTTATAAATGCGCGCTATGGATTTTTCTCTTTCTTCTTCGGATATTATGGCGTCGACGCGCTGAGACTCCAGTTCATAAAGGGTTTTAACGCGATCCTCTGCGAACATTCCGCCGATTTCGAGCTTTTTATATTTTTTCCATATTATTTTAAGCTCCTTGATAATCGCCGGAACGGCTTTGTCAGAACGGGCGGCCGCCGAAGTGAGGTCGAGCAGGCGCGCGCCCCAGCCGACTATTTCATCGGCGATTTTATTGGATTCGAGTATGGTGGCCAGCGTGAGTATGTTATCGAGGATGAGTTTGGAAAGCGCGTCGGTAAAAAGGTTTTCGGTGGTCGAATTGGGCGCGGGTATTACATAGTCGGCGCCGTTTTCATACAGTTTCATCAGGTCTTCTTCGGCCGCGATTACGGCTATTTTCCCGACGCGCGGCTTGTCTTCTTTTATAAGCTGGGCCATCCAGGAGCCTATCGAAGTTTCGAGGTTCGGTATGTGAAGTATTACCAGCGAGCCGTGAGCGCTTTTGTGCGAACGAAGGTAAGTGGCCCTCTGGCCGTGCTGTTCGTACGCGCCGGAGAAGAACTTCACGCGCGGATGCTGCATCATTTCGGCGAATTTAAGCGCGCCCTCGCAGCCGTCGAAGCCGTTGAACGCTCCGACGTAGGAGATGTCTATGTTGTTGCCGGCTATATAGCT
>JAKPTH010000095.1 GCA_029571125.1 bacterium | reverse complement strand
GGTTGTAATGCGAATAAGGATCGCTTGGGACCAGATCGATATATTTTTTCATGTAAAAGGAAGCTTTCTGGTCGTCGCCCATTTTAGTATAAAGGCTGCTCAAAGCGCTGTGGGAAATAGGGTCTTTAGGATCGAGTTCGATGGCCGTCTTAAATTCCGCTTCGGCGAGTTCGTTCTTGCCTATTTTAGCGTAGATTATGCCGAGATTATAGTGAGCGAACGCGAGCTTGTTATCTATTTCGATGCCTTTCATTAAAAACGCTATGGCCGTTTTGTAATCGCCTTTTTTGGCGTATGCAAGTCCCAGGCTGGCATAAGACTTCGCGTGGCCCGGATCCACTTCTATAGCCCTTTTGTAATTTCTTATCGCCAGATCGATCTTTCCGTTCTGGCCCGCCACGTTGGCGAGGTTATAATACTCAGTAGCCGTGCGGAATTTGGGCAGCAAGTCCATATCTTCGTTGGGGCCCGCCTCTTTTCCTTTACCGCATCCGGAAATATTAACCGCGAGGAATATAATCAAAAAAGAATATATTATTTTGCGCAAAGCGCAACGTTCACTGAATATCATAGTTACTCCTTTTATTGCTAATGATTAAAAACGATCCCGCCGAACTTGAACCGCCGGCATGTTGCAAAGATCATAAACTGAAGAACTCATTACGATTTTATAATTATATAATATTTTTATTGAAATTGCAACATTATAAATTGGCGCGGCCGATCATTGAAGCCTCTTGGCCGCGTGAGACCCCGGATACTTTTTGGAGATTTCCGCTTCTATAATCGCCGCCTCGTAGCTCTTAGAAAGTTTTCTATAGCACTGGGCCATATAAAAAAGAGCGTTGGGCCCAGCCGATTCGCCGGCGAATCTTTTATGCTTTTCGAAAGCGACAAGCGCCTCCTGAAAAAGTCCGCGGGAAAAAAGCGAGACGCCTTCGCGGAAATAATCGGTGAGCTTGTATTTGAGCACCAGAAGATTCCCGCCTGAAGACGACAGCACGAAGATATTTTCCTCGCCGAGCGCGACGTCCAGAACCGCCAAGTCGGATCGCCCGGCTTCGGCGTTCAAGGCGCCGGCGGAGTCTACCGCGAACCCGTTAAGCGTATTGAAAACTATTATTTTTTTCTGCTGGATGTCGCAGGCGAAAGCCGAATTGTTTTTACAAAACGTCAGCATCGAAAGAGGGTTCTTTTTAACCACCGCGGGGTCGTCGATATTAAAAACGCCTTTAGATGAACCGTTTTCATCGTATTTTAATATCTTGTTTCCTTCTTTGGAAACCAGATAAAAATTTTTAAACATATCCGAGGCGATCGAAGAATATGCGTCGCCTTTTTCAGGGATTTTAAATTTATTGACGGTCCGGCCCGTTATATCCAGTTTATAAACGGCGGCTTCGTTCTTGCAAAGCCCCAGGACGTTGGCGTAACCGTCGCCCGTGATGCTTTTAACGAAAATCTTGCGGGCCTCTATTTTAATGCTGGTTATTTCAAGAGGAATGTCTATGCGTCTGAGCTTCGCGTCAGGCGACAATTCATAGCATTTTTGAGCGTTCAAATCGAAAAAATTTATGCCCGCGGAAGAATTGACGGTAATGAAATTCTGCGGATAATTGGTTTTTTTGGAGAGCGTGTCGTTGAGAATGCGCAAGAACTGAAAATTATAGTTAAGAGTGTAATGCTGGTTCGAAAGGTAGTCCAGAACGTGTATTTTTTCGTGAAGATCGGCGTAAAGGCCGTAATGTGAAATAAAATTGGTGCCGAGAATATTGCCGTAATTTTCAATATATTCGCCTTTGGAATTAAAAATAAGCGCCGAATTCTTATCTTTGTCGCAGACTATAATCCTTTTGAGGCGGTCCACTATTATCCGTTCCGGGGCAAGAAACCTTGAAGGGCTTTTGCCGTAGCTGCCGAACGAAAAACTGAAGACTCCCGAGCGGGAATAAACGTTTATTTTATAATTCTTGTCGTCGAGTATGTAAAGGCTGTCGGATGAATCCAGGGCGAAATCGCAAGGAAAAAGATTGTTTTCAAAAGTGATATTTCCGCCGGTAACGGCGCCGTAAGTGGATATCACTCTGCCGTCGACGCTTATTTTTTCTATCACCCTGTCGTTTTTCTTGAATATAAATATCTGGCCGTCCGAATTTTTAAGTATTTTATTTCCGTGATAATTTTTAAGGGTGTATTTATAAGTTTTTTTAGTGTCGGCGTCCACGGAAGGGATTATGTTCAATATGTTTGAAGACGGGCCGTCGACAAGAAATATATCGTTTTGAGGCGAAAAATAAATGTAAACGTCATCGGAAAGATTTTCGTATTTGAGATCGAAAAGCTTTTTATCGTTTTCATAGACGAAAATTTTCCTGGAATTCATTTCGGCTAAAATAGTGTATTTCACGTTCGAAAAAACTTTCACCGCGAACATCTGTTTCTGAAAAGAGCCTTGATTTTCGGTTATTTCCGTTGAATTCAAAAGAGCGCCCGACGGCGAAAAGCGGTAAAAACGACCGAGAATGGAGCAAGTCATCATTATATTTCCGTTTATGTCGCGCAGCATATTAGATGGGGCTAATATTCTTGATTCGGAGCCGAAATTCAACTTGACGCGGTCGGCCAGCACGCCGAACTTATTGAACACGAGCAGCGCGGCTGAAGCTTTGTCGTAAACGATAAAATTCGAATCTGAATCCACGAGAAAATTAGACGCCGAAGAAGAGCTGATATATTTATAACGGTCCAGAAGAAAGAACTCTTCCTTGAGCATGGGATGGTTTTTAAAATACTTTTCATCATCGGCGAACATGAAGGAGGGCTTGAGCCTGTCGAGCTCGAGCGCTGCGTCTTTTTTCAGCTTCTGCTCCAGGCGTTTTTCGCTTCTGGAAACGTGCTTTTTCAAAAGCAGGACGTTCATCGCGTCGCTGCAGGCGCCAAGCAGCGATGACGCCGCCAGCATGAGCGAAACGAGCATGACTTTTCTGAAATCACTCTTTTTAAACATAACAAGCCTCATTTATTTTCTATTATTTTATCAAGACCTATATAAAGCGGAGTTCTGTCGGGCTTAACGGACAGCTTTACTATTTTATTGGCCGCGGAGTCGCTGACGTAAATATTTGCTTCGGCGTCCACCGCCACCCCGGCGATCTTTGAAAAATCTCCGCCTATAAAGCCGAGAAAATTTCCGTCGCCGTCAAAAGACGCTAATTTAGAGCCGGTTTCAAGAACCGCGCCCGCGAGTACGATATTATCGAGAAGCACGGCCGCCGCCGACGGCTCTTTAAGGCCTTTGATTTTTTTCAACGAAATTTCGCCGGCTATGTTGCCGTACTCGTCAAATTTAGTTATCCTGGCGTTTCCTGAATCGAGGACGTATATATTGTTTTTAGAATCTATTCCGATGTCCGCCGGCTCGTTGAATTTACCGCTTCCATAGCCGAAACCGCCTATTTCAAGCATGTAATTGCCGTTAGTGTCGAACTTCTGCACGCGGTCGTTTTTAGTGTCGCATACCCATATATAACTGGAGCGGTCGGCGGCTATTCCGCGAGGCGAATTCAGCCGGCCGAGAGACTTTCCCTCGCCGCCGAAAGCCATGACGAAATTGGCGTCCCGGTCGAATTTTTGTATCCGGTTGTTGCCGCGCTCCGAAACGAAAATATTTTTATTGGTTACCGCTACCGAAACCGGTTCGTTGAATGTGGCCGCGCCTGAAACGCCGATATTGTTAGGCGAAGTGTTTTTTTCGTCCCAGGCGAAACTGCCGAATTCATAAATAAAATGGCCGGCGGAATCGAATTTCTGTATCCTGTCGTTGCCGTGGTCGCATACGAAAACGTTTCCGTCGGCGTCGCATGCTATCCCGGAGGGGTTCGAAAGCAGGCCGCTCAGCCTTCCCGGCGAGCCGAATTCGAGAGCGCGGGAATATTTTAAAGGATAGAATTCAAAAAGGACATTATATTTTTGGGCTTTTTTGATTTCATACGCATCGGAAATTTTTCCGTTTTCATCTTTTTGAATCACCGCGTATCTTAAAAAAGCGTCCTTAAGATTGATGGTTACCGAGTCGGAATCGGCCCCGGCCGCGAGCCTGGTGTTGAAAAGTTCGTATAATTTACGGTTATTATCGGCGGAACAAATATAAGCAGAAAGTATGGCCGGCGTTTCGAAATCAAAATAAAATTTATATGCGAAGTCTTTGAGCGGTTCTATTTTTTTTATGCCGCCAGCGGCGAACGAAACGGAGCACGTCGCCAGAACGACAGCCAAAACGAATATTTTAAAATAAACCACGCGCGTGAACGCCGCCTGGAAAATTTGCCGGGGCGGTTGCCCGGCCCGTTTAAAAGACATAGTAAACATAGTAAAATTAAATACTTTCAATAAATTTTTTACATTATATCAGATTTACTTTCATAATTCAATAGCATTTAATCGCGATTTCATTTAAATTTATCCACTTCGATTTTCAGGTTTTTTAATTTCTCGTAAAAATGAGCGCGGTTGAGGCCGATCTGCTGAGAAGTCCTTAAAATATTGCCTTTATTGCGCCGCAGAGCGCGTGTTATATAATCGATTTCAAACTGCTCTATAAGCATTTTCTGCGCTTCGTGATATGAACGCGATTCGAGATCGCTCACTTTATAAATTCCGTCGAAACTTTCGCCGCCACCCGCCGGCCTATCGTTTCCGGACTGAGTTTTGCGCCCGTTCTGCTGAACGGTAAAATTTTCGGGCGTTCCGGCCGTATCTCTGAGGCCGCTGATCTGCACAAGTTCGCCGGCGTCGATGACTTCGCCGTCGCATAAAACGAGTATCCTCTCGATGGTATTTTGAAGCTGCCTTACGTTGCCCGGCCAGTTATAGCCGCACAAAAGCGCCATCGAGCTCTTAGTGAGGCACGGTTCTTTTTTATTGATTTTTTTAGCGTAAAAAGTCATAAAATGTTTTACAAGCATCATCACGTCGCCGTTTCTATCGCGCAGCGGAGGCATGAGTATATTTATAACGTTAAGCCTGTAATAAAGGTCTTCCCTGAAACGTTTTTCGACTATTTCTTTTTCGAGGTCCTTATTGGTGGCCGCAATAAGACGAACGTTCACTTTTATAGGCTGCCCGCCGCCGAGCCTTTCGACCGTCTGTTCCTGAACGGCCCTTAAAACCTTGGCCTGTATCTGCATGGGCATATCGCCTATTTCATCCAGGAAAAGCGTTCCGCCGTCGGCCTGCTCGAATTTGCCCTTCTGTTCGCTGTGGGCGCCGGTATAAGCGCCTTTTTCATGTCCGAACAGCTCGTTTTCAAGAAGGTCCGCAGGAATCGCCGCGCAATTTATGGTCACGAAATTCCTGTGTTTCCTGCCGCTGTTAAAATGAATGGCTTTCGCTACAAGTTCCTTGCCGGTGCCCGATTCTCCGGTTATAAGCACGGTTGCGTCGGTGAGCGCGACTTTGCTTATCTTATCGAACACTACATTCATCTTTTCCGAATTTCCGATGATATTTTCAAATTTATATTCGCAGCTGAGCTGGCTTTTAAGTAAAGTATTCTCGCGCTCCAGATTGATACGCTCGAAAGCCTGCTTTACCGTGATTTTTATTTTTTCGTTTTCATAAGGTTTGGAAATATAATCATAGGCGCCCTCTTTCATGGCGGCCACCGCATTTTCAGTGTTGCCGTGAGCCGTGAGCATTATTACATAAGTCTCGGGCCGATGCTGCTTTATTGTTTTTAAAACCTGCATGCCGTCGATTCCGGGCATCAGAAAATCAGTTATGACTATGTCATATCCGCCCTGGTTCTGCTGAAATAATTTCAGCCCCGCCGCGCCCGATTCCGCCGTATCGCAAATATATTTCTGGCGTCCCAGAAGCGAGCTCAGCGAAAACAATATACTGGCTTCGTCGTCGATTATAAGTATTTTTCCGTAATTTTTATCTGCCATTTCATATCCTCTCAACACAAGGCGCCGCGCTCAGCGGCTCCGGCTCATTTGCCGCCGTCGGCCATAGAATAATCGGTCTTAATAGGAAAAGATATCTTGAAAGCCGTTCCGTTTCCGGGATGGCTTTCGACCAGGACTTCGGCTTTCATTTCGTCGAGAATCCGCTTGACTATAGAAAGGCCGAGACCCGTTCCGGAAGGCTTGTCTGTAAAAAAAGGCATGAATATTCTCTCGATTCCGTCAGGGCTTATTCCGCGGCCGTTATCGATAATATCCACGTTACAGCTGGTTTTAGTATCGTATGTGTTTATGATTATATTCCTGTTTTTTTTATCCTGTTCGAAAGCCTGCATCGAATTTATTATAATATTAAGAAAAACCTGCGCTATTTCATCGGTTTCGCCGAATATGCTGAATTTCGAATTAAGGTTGGTGTGCGCTTCGATGCCGTTTTTTTTGAGCTGCGGCTTTAAAAGCATTAAAATGTCCTTTAAAACTTCGTTCGGATCGAAAAAAACCATATTCCTTCTTTTATGGGGTTTCGCGAGCGAAACGAATTCGTTGGTGACCTTGTTAAGGCGGTCGACCTCCTTAAGGGCGATATCTATGGATTTAGAGCCTTCGAGGCTCAGGCCCGGCTCTTCGCGAAGCAGCTCTATAAGGCTTCTGATAGAAGTGAGAGGGTTTTTTATTTCGTGCGCTATTCCGGCGGAAAGCTGTCCTATAGTGGCAAGCTTATCGAGATTGCGCATGCGGCGCTCGAATTCTTCCTTCTGTTCGAGCCGCTCGACCATTTCGTTGAACACCGTCGACAGGTAGGAAACTTCGTCGGAGCCCGTAACCGGCATTTTAACGTCGTAAATTCCTTCTGAAAGCTTCTGCGCGGAAGATATCAAAAAATTCAAAGGCTTCAAAACGAACTGAGCCATAAACACCGATATAAGCCCGCCGAAAAAAGTCAGAAGAGCCGTTATTACGAGGTTTTGCCAGAGCATCCAGTTGAGCGCCTTCTGCGCGGTATTGAGGGAAACTTCGAGCCATACCTGGCCGCCTACGCCGTTTTTAAATTTAAATGGGACGAAAAGGTCGAAATTGTCCGCGAGATTAAAATAATATTTTATTTGAAAAATATCCTCGCGCAAAATTATGCCTCGCTCCGTATCGCTTTTTATGGTGATATCGTGCGTCCGGCTTTCGGGAAAAGCGGCCAGCACCCTGGCGTTTCTTTCTTCGAAGAAGCCGCTGATGGCTCTTATGGCTATGGAGTTGATATCGGAATCTTTGAGGATTATCCTGCACAGGTCGGCGATTTCGCCGGCGTCTTCGCTGGCGAGGTCGGAAGCCACGCGGGCTATGGTTTTAGCAGCCATGCCGCTTTTCTGCACGACGTTTTCGATTATGATGCTGCGCTCGCGGTTGATCGAAAAAATAACGACCAGCGACATCGTTATAAAAGTCAGAAGAGTGACGAAAAAAATAAAGCGGAGCTTTAAGCTTCTGTTGATATTAAGTCGTTTGCGGGCTTTTATGAGCGTAACCGGCATGAAATTTATCATATAATTTTTTTTCTTTTAAATAACTGTCGATAATGTATTTTGCGCGCGGTTCGGCGTCCACGGCGAAGCGGACTTCCGCGAACAGTTTGAAAGCGAGTTCCTCGTCTTTTTTATTGTCCATTATCAGCATCGCGAGCTTGATTTTTATGGACGAATTATAAGGGTAAATATCTAAAGCTTCTTTGTAATATTTTTCGGCGTTCGCGTAATCGCCGTAATTATAGTAAACCTCCGCTATTTTATAACGGACGTCGGCGTAATTAGGAAACCGTGCCATGGCTATTTCCAGGTTTCTCACCTTCGCCCTGTGCACGAAAAAATTGAAAATATATAAAAGCACGTACAACATAAGGCATGTGCCGATCACGATCGCCAGAAGCTGATTGTGATCGAACCCCGCCGCGGGCCTTAAATTAAAAAAATTATTTAAAAAATCCAAAGCCTGTACTCCACGATAAAATTTAAATCCGAAACGGCAGCCGACAAAAGCGACGCGGATCATTCTCCGCGCGCGTTACGGCTAAATCCTGTTTAAATAATCCTTACGGTTAATATTTCTGAGCGTTTTTATTTTGTCGAAAATAGATCTGACCAGATATTCATAATCGCTTTCTTTTATTTTTATAAAATTGACTGCGAACTCGCATATTTTATTGTTGTCGAACATGGTGGAGCCGGCCCTTATAACCCTGCCGTAAATGTTCATCTGCCTGCCGAATATCCTGTCGTCTATTTCTATGAAATCGTCTTTAGCGAAATCCTGAGACGAAATGATCAGAACTCCCGAACCGGAAAGATTAAGCCCCATTCCGCCGTCCGTAGGAACGCGCTGAAAGTCGCCGCGCTTTAAAGTTTCGTCGCACAATTCGACGCCCGGAGTTTTTCTGATTATGCGCCAGAAATTGAGCGGCAGGAAAAGTTCGATCCTTAAGTGCGAACGCCTCTGCTGCACTTCGCTGGGAACGAATTCGTTATAATTGTAATAATCGATTCCGGTTCCCTTTTTTTTATTTCCCAGATGCTCGAATATATTCGATAATTTATCCCAGACATTAACCAAGGTCTATCACCCGCCATTAAATTTTATGCCGTTACTTTGGAACCTTCATTTTAGTTGGTAAGGCTGGATATCGGCGCGGGAATCCTGCCGCCCCGTCTTATGAGCCTTTCGGCGCCGAAAGTTCCGATAGGCATGATGGGCGCCTCGCCGAGCAGCCCGCCGTAATTCACCGTGTCTCCGACCGTCTTTCCGAAAGCCGGAATTA
>JAKPTH010000073.1 GCA_029571125.1 bacterium | reverse complement strand
TCACTACCGAATAATCGGCATAAAGGCTGTCCACGTTGGAATAGCTCAACGGGCCGCAGGCCGATTTTCCGAGCACGCCGTTGGCGTTGCCGTAGCAGTCGGCCGCCGAGGCGCCGATAAACGCCACGTCTATGTGCAGATCGCCGTCCTGGACGGCCCTAACCCTGCCGCCGTGCGAGCGCAGCGTGGCGGTTTTTTTCATCTTGCCGTAAGAGCAGGCGCGCCCTACGTCGCCGTTCATCGAGCCCTCCACGTGCGAAATGACTCCGCTTTCTATGTACGGGATGAGCTTATCGTGCACCGGGAAAAGGGCCGTCGGCGCCAGGACTATATCTTTAAATCCGCGTCCGGCGAGCTTTTCGATTACCATGTTGACGAGATAATCGCCGTTGCGAAGATGGTGATGGAAGGAAATGCACATTCCGTCGCGCAGGGGAAGCCTGTCAAGAACCTCGTCGAGGCTTCTGACGACCTTATCTATCCTGCCGGGAAAGCAGCGCGGAATGGGAGGGGCGGCTTTTCTTCTGCCGCTGACCATGTCGGCGAAAGCGCCTTCGAAAGGCTTTACCGCCCTGCCGTTGACTTCGGAGGGCACCATTCTGCCCAGAGCGTTTTTTACCATCTGCATATGTTATTTCACTTCCTTTTTCGCGGTTTCGATTCCCATTTTTTTTGCGAGTTCGAGAGTTTTTTTGGCGCGTTCCACGACGGGAGCGTCTATCATCTTGCTTCCGAGGGCGATTACGCCGAGGCCTCGAGCTTTTGCGTCTTCGATTGCCTGCATGACCTTATTGGCGTACTGGATCTGTTCGCCCGTAGGCGCGAATACCTCGTGCACGATCTTGATCTGGCCCGGATGTATGAGGCCCTTGCCGCAGAAGCCCAGAGATTGGGCCTCGAGCGTGGATTTTTTAAGGCCTTCGGAATCTTCTATATCTGAAAATACGGTGTCGATAGCTTCGATGCCGGCGGCTTTTGCGGCGTAAACGATCGAGCAGCGGGCGCTCAATGTTTCTTTGCCGTCACGCGTGCGTTCGCAGCCGATATCGCGGGTGAAGTCTTCCGCGCCGAAGCAAAGCGCCACGCTTCTTTTAGACGCGCAGGCGATAGCGTAGGCGTTGATGACGCCTTTGGCGGTTTCTATGAGAGGCATAAAAAGTATTTGTTTTGTAATGCCGTGGCGCTTCTCGAGCTCCTCAACCATTTTTTCCACTTTGACGACGTCTTCGGCCGTTTCGCACTTGGGAATGAGTATGGTATCCGGCCTCGCCGGCACTATCATTTCCAGGTCGCCCGGGCCGTATTCGCAGTCGGGCGGATTAATGCGCACTATCCTTTCGGATGAGCCGAGAAAATTGTTTTTGCAGGTTAGAATATTTCTGACTACGAACCTGGTATCGAACTTCTGTTCGGGCGCGACGGAATCTTCGAGGTCGAGTATGAGCGAGTCGGCGCCGAAAAGGCCGGCGTTTATAATGAGATCGGGGTTGTTGCCCGGAATATAAAGGCGCGAGCGCCTGAGCCTTGAAAAGTCGGGGTTGAAATAATCGTGGCAGATTTCTCCGAGCAGGCTTTTTGCTACGTGGTAGCCCATTTTCACAAGGGCCGCTTCCAGTCGGGCGAGTATTACGAAATCCAGCGCGCCGTTGTCATCTACTTCGACCTGTATGTCGTTAATGGATAATTCTTTGATTTTAGAGGCGATGAGCGATTCGATGTGTTTTGCGAAAAAGGCTTTTACCGAGCTTTTTACGGTAATGGTAACGCCCTGTCCGGCATCTTTTTTGCGGCAATTGATCAATACGTCAGATTTATCGGCCTTGCCTGCCGTGACGTGGTCAAGTATGTTGGAATTCATAGTTAAACCACCTTTTTATTGATTTTAATCGTCAAATGAACTACCTTTATATTTTCGAAATATGGTATCATAAATCATCTTTTATTTCAAATATTTTTACATTTATTTATGCATTAATTTTTGCGGTCGCGCGGTTATTTTACGGTATTGTTTTAATCGCCGCGATGTGTTATAATTTTTATTGACGGTATGGCATCGTAAAAACTTTTTATCCGCTGATTGTAAAAGACTTTGACGGTAAAACGTTCAACAGCGGTCGTCGAGAGGATAATAAATATGAATTCGAAAGAAATAACCGATATTTTTAATTTTAATTTCGCGCCGTTCGTCCGCCCCTATTATCAGGAGCCTTTAATCGTTGCAAGGGCGGAAGGCGAATACATCTGGGACCAGGACGGCAAAAAATACCTCGACGCATACAGCGGAGTGGCGACGGTTTCGCTCGGCCATTGCAACAAGCGCGTTAACGATGCCGTGAAGGCTCAGATGGACAATTTCGGCCATATTTCATACATTTATCGTTTCGAATCGGCCGCAAATTACGCAAAGACCCTTTTAAGCAAATGCGGCGGGGATTATTCCCGCGTTTTTTTCACTAACTCCGGTTCCGAATCGGTGGATCTGGCTATAATGATAGCGCGCGCCGCCACTTCATCAGAGTCCATTTTTACTTTTTCCGAAGGCTATCACGGCGGAACTTTCCTTACCAAATTTTCCACCGGGCTCGATAACTGGCACGCCTCCGTCAACGCTCCGCCCGAAATTTACTATATAACCACCCCCGAGTGCGTAACGTGCAGGCATAAAGACTGTGAAACTTCTCGCTGCATATGTCTTAACAGAGCCTGCGAAAAGTTCGAGCTTATCAACAAAAAAGGCCTTCGCCCGATACTCGTCGTAGAACCGGTGCTGGGCGTCGGCGGAATAATAACTCCGCCGCTTCATTACTTTAAAATGCTTTCCGAAGTGGTCGACGAATATAACGTTTTTTTAATATGCGACGAGGTGCAGACCGGTTTCGGCCGCGCGGGCGGAGCTTTTTTCGGCTTCCAGAAATACGGCCTCAAACCCGATATCGTTTGCATGGGAAAGGCGATCGCCAACGGTTATCCGCTCGGGGCGGTCGTATTCAAGGAGGAAACTTCCGAGCGCGTCAAGGATATGCTTCATTTTAACACCTTCGGAGGCAACCCGCTTTCCATAGCGGCCGCCGCGGAGGTCATCAAAATTATCGACGAAACGGATATAGTGAATGTGGTAGAAGAGAACGGCCGCGTTTTTTTGCGCGATATGAGGCTCTTTTTCGAAGAACGGCCTCAGATAAACCGGATACGCGGGGCGGGATATTCAATAGGGCTCGATTTCGAATCGGCGCAAAGCGCTTCGGAAGCTTTAAACTCGGCACGAAGCGAAGGCCTGCTGGTGGGGATCGGCGGCCGGAAGAAAAACGTCATCAGGATACAGCCGCCGCTCACATTTACGACGGACCACTTTCATGAGGTCGTCGAGATATTTAAAAAGGTTTTAAAATAAGCATAAGGGCGGGCGTCAGAAACAGATCGAAGACGACGGCCATGAATATATTGAATGAAATCAGTATTCCGAAATGCTGCGTGGGAATAAATTCCGACATCATCAGCGCGCTGAATGCGCACGCGGTGACCACGGACGTGAAAATTATCGAGCTTCCTTTGCTTCGGAGCGTTTTCACGATAGCGTCTTCATAAAGCCCGCCCGCGCGTATATTTTTTCTTAACTCGTAAATATAGTGTATGGTGTCGTCCACCGCCATTCCAAGCGCCACGCTCGCTATCATGCCGGTGACCGTGTTGAAGGCGATGCCGCGCAAGCCCATGAATCCGTATAAAATTACTATAGGCAGGATGTTGGGCAGCAGAGCGATCGCGCCTATATATACCGATCTGAAGTAAACCATTATTACTCCGAATATAAGGACCACCGACAAAAGGAAATTTTCTATCTCGTTATAAGCCAGTATTTCCGAAGTGCGCGCCCAAAGGTAGGCCCTTCCGGTCAGATAAAAGCTCAAATTTTCAGGCAGATGCTTTTTGGCGAGCTTTTCGATTCCGTCGAATATTTCGTCTAATTTGCGCGAACTGACGTCGTTAATTCTCACGGCTATATTTGCCGTTTTATAGTCGGCCGTTATAAAACCGTCCAGGATGTCTTCTTTGATTTTGATTGCGGCCGGCTCTTTTCCGCCGTTTTTTATTTCTGTAAGTATCTCGTAAGTGTCGTCGGTGAAAAAGCCTCTGACGTCGTTTATTTCATAATCGTCGCCGCCGGCTTCGGCCGCCGCCGGCCTGTAAAAATCCAGGTAATCTTTTATTTCATCAGCCGAAGGCGGGATATTGTTTTTTTCGCCGGAAAATTCCCGGTCGTAGTCCTGTATGAAATTAACGTAAGAGACGGCCGAATTGACGTTGGAGATCTTCAGGATTTCATTTTTAAAGTCGCTGATTTTATTGCAGTAAGAAGGGTTCAGCAGGCTGGTTTCCAGCGAATTATGCGCGTCGAAGGCCCCGGGCTTGACCTTGATGACGACCTGCAGCGGAACGCTTCCGAATAAATTGTCCTCTATGAATTTACCTTTTATGATTTCCGGGTGGTCGGGCGGCAGGTATTTTATAAGGCTGGTTTCCACTTCAAGCATTGAAACGCCGTAAAGGCCTGCCGCGCCGGCGATAATAGAAACCGCTACGATGAAGTATTTGTATTTTAAAACGCAGCCGGCGATGAAGTCCAGCAAAGCCGTCGGCGTCTGAAAATCGGTGGATTTCTGGTTGGTTATTTTGAAAAAAGCGAATAGCGCGGGCAGCAGAAAAAGGGCGAGTATAAGGGTGAATAAAACTCCGAGCCCCGAATACAGCCCGAAATGCTTGATGGCGCCGATGCCGTTGGTGCCAAGCGACGCGAATCCGAAAATAGTCGTAACCTGACACATGATGATAGGCGGTGCCAGGTCCTTGATGACCGAGCCCAGCACGCCCATGTCGAATTCCGTGCGGCGCCTTGTATTTTCAAAATAAGACGTGGCTATATGTATTGCTCCGGTCAGCCCTATGCCGAGCAGAAGCGGCGGTATCATGGAAGTTATAAAATTGGTCGGATTGCCGTTCAGGTTATAGACCGCCTGTGTCCACATAAGCGGCAGCACGATAATGATAAGAGGCAGAATCACGCCGGCCGGGCTGCGGTAGAGGATGAATAAAATTACGATGATGATGAGCATGGTTATGGGAGTGAACAATTTCTGGTCGCGCGAGGTGTATTTGTGGATGACGCTTACGATTGCCGGAATTCCGCTTATTTTAATGGACTTTCCGATGTTCGCGTCCGATTCGATTGTTTTTATTATTTCGTCGATGCTTTTGATGTCGGTGTCGCTGACGTGGCTGGCGAGCCTTATTATAAGGCTCGCGGTTTTATTTTCG
>JAKPTH010000070.1 GCA_029571125.1 bacterium | reverse complement strand
GAAAGAGTTATTTGCTGGCTGACCGTAACGATGAAATCCACCGATTTGGTTATGCCGTTTTCGGTATGGCTTGCCGTTAAGGCTACGTTTCCCGCGGCGGCCGGGGCGGTGTAATAAGTTCCGGATATGGAACCGCCGCCGCTTCTTATCGACCAGGCCGGAGTTATAGGCGCGCTGGTGCCGTCGGAATAATTGGCTATTGCGTTGACCGTCGCGAGATTGAATTGGCCTCCTGTATAAAGCTGCGTGCCGGAAGGCGAAATGGAAACCGAATAAAGATATTTGACGATTACCTGTTCGGACATTTGAAGGTTCATGCCGCCGTATACGAAACCGTAATCGTTCGTTACGATGGTGATTTGCGTGTAATCATTCTGATAGCCGGATTTTGAAGCCGTAATAGAGTAATACGCGGCCGCGAAAGGTCCGTTTAACGTGAAAAATCCGTTGGCGTCGGTCTGAGCGCTCTGGCCGCCCGGGCTTATCGAAAGGGAAACTCCGGAAAGGCCGACTACCGGGTCGGTGGAGTTCGAGCGTCTCCTGGTGACGCGGCCGCTTATGGCAAGCGCGCCCGAAGAAGAGCTTCTTATTTCGGCGATCTTTTGGTCTACCTGCTGTTTTAATATATCGGCGGGTATTACGCCGCTGAACGTTCCGATATCTTTAATCGCCAGACGCCCTTCGCCGGGAGCCGAAAACGACGCCAGAGCCGCGTATAATTTTGAAGGCGCAAGTAGTATTTCGGTGCTTTCCGTTGCGCCGGAAGGGCCGGTGGCGCTTAATCTGGCGATGCTCGAAACCGAATTGACGCGCACGTCTATCTTGTAGAAGCCGTTAGCGTCGGTTACCGCGTCGTACTGTTTTCCGTCCACGTAGAGCGAGCAGGTTTTTCCGGGCGCCGGGGCGCGATTGCCGGGCGAAGCTTTGGTATTGAGGTTATAGTCGAGGTAGCCTGCTACCGTAGTATTGGGCGCGTCGACGATCGAGGCCGTTATCGGGGAGCTCATGCCGTAGGCCGCGCCGTAAGAAGCCTTTAAATATACGTTGCCCGAAGCGTCGGGAATAAGCTGGGAGGCGGTCAGGCCGGAGAACGAAGCCGCCCCGTTTAAAACAGGCGCGGATGCATTGCCGAGCAGAGTTCCGTTTACAAGCGTTATCGTGACCGGCGCCGTGGTGGATAAAATCGCGAAACCGTACTGGTCGAACATTTTTACGCTGAATGCAGGGATGGAGGCGCCGGGCGTGAGTCCGGAAACCGGCAGCGCCGGTTCAAAAATTATTTTTGAAGCGACGATCTGTATTGTTTCGTATCCGCTGAACTGCAGGCCTACGTTGACCGTGTTGAGTTCGGGGTTTTTAATCAGGTCGTCGTTGTCATGTAGCTTAAAAGCTGAAACGCTTCCGGCCCATATTTCGAGAGTGTCGCCGGAAGAGGTTTTTAATCTGGCAGTCACGGAAACGGAATATGTGTCGTTTGCCAGAAGTTCGTTTTCAAAAACCATATAACTAGAGTTATAAGAAGCGCTTTTCGTTACTTTGCGTGCCGGCTCTTTTATTGAAGCGACCGTAACGCTCACTTCGCCGGCCGCGGTGGACGGCATTGCATAGCCTGGCGCTTCCGAAGTGCTGCCGAGCATCTGGAGTTTTAATGAAAACGGAGCGTTCGCGCCTGAAGCGGGACCGTTTATAAGGGCCGAGCCGCCGCCTCCGCCGCAGCCGGATATTTAAAGCAGAAAAGAATCGAAAAAATTAAATAAATACTGAGTTTCTTATTTTTTCCCGCGATCATATTAAATCTCCTTATTGTATAAAAATTTAAATTGCCAATTTTTATAAAAAGCGCTAAAGTTTCGTAAAAGCGCACAACGGTAAACATGCCTTAATAATTAAAGCGTTTTACCATCGTATTATACTATCAAACTATCTTTTAAATGTCAATCGC
>JAKPTH010000359.1 GCA_029571125.1 bacterium | reverse complement strand
GGATTTTTATTTTTCACATCTCAAGCTTTACGAGCTGTTCGAGCGCGAAATGGTGGTTTACAATAACGGCGTTTTAAGAGGCAAACCGCATCCCGATCTGTTTAACGAGGCTGCCAAAAAACTCGGGATCGCCCCGGCGGAACTGGCGGTTTTCGAAGACTCCGCTTCGGGAATAATCGCCGCCGAAAAGGCCGGGCTGGGAAAGATATTCATAGTTAATTCAAATAACGAGGATTACGGCAGATGGAATTACGAAATTATTACCGATTTCGGTATGGCGGACCGCTCGTTATTTATGTAAAAGCAGCGGCCGGCGAAACCGCCGGCCGCCGTTTCTTATTTCAGCGCAGGCTATTTATTCAGGTATTTATCGGCCCTGTTAGCCGCGTTATCCCTGATATTGTTGTAATATAAAGCATAATCGAGGTTATGGTAAATACCCATTTTGATAAGGGCGTTTCCCGGAAATTGCTTATCTGCGTCGATCGTGCTGCAGATCACAACGCCTCTGTTTTTATCGATGCGGGCATCGGCGTAATTTTTAACGTTCGTCGAAGCGGCCGTCAAGTCAGGATTCAGAACCATCGAACCTGCGTTTTCAGATGCCGGCGCGTACGTTTCATCGAGCTTCCAGTTGATGGGATTTATGACGATTGAGTCGGGCAGCACGACCGGACTTTTCATCGACACCACCGTGCCTTCAGTGTTATAAGAGATTATGACACCGGTATCGTCCGGGCCGGAGGCGAATTTAAGGTGCGGATTTTTGGCCAGATAAGAGCCGGTAACCGAATAGCCTATAACATAGGCGGCTATCATTCTGGCGTAAACTTTCGGATTGTCTCTCATATATTCGGATAATAAATAAAGCAACACGTTCGCGCCCTGGGAATGACCGGCCAGAATAAAAGGCCGGCCGTTATTGTATTTTTTGATATAATAATCAAACGCCGCACGCGCATCCGATGCCGGAATGCCGCCGATAATTTTATCCTGTTCGCTCAGAGGCAGCGACAATGAATATCTGGCGTCCACCTGCCTGTAATAAGGGGCATAAATATTGGCGAAAGTTTCAAATGCTGACGCCTGAGCCGAAAACGCCGTTTTGGATTTTGACAGCATGGAGGCGTTGTCGATTTCACATATATATGCTTCGTTCGTGTCGGTCTTTTGATATGAAGTCGGATAAAGGTAAAAAACGTCTATCTTGTTATTGGCAGCGGAAGGTAAGGACAGCCAGCGCAGGGGGCTTGAATAATCAATATTGGCGCCCTGCGTTTCGTTAGCATCGGAAATGCCGCCGCTCAGAGCGCATCCTGAAAAGACAAGACAGGCAAGAAACAAAGCTAAGGTTACAGTTTTCTTAATTTTTGCGTTTAATTTCATCAAAAGTTTTTCTCCTCTTTTATATTTTATTAACCCCTTTGCTGCGGCGGCTTTCCGGTTTCTATTTCTCCGGCAGGCTGCCGCACGGATAAGTTCGCTATTATAAATTAAAGAGCCGGCGAAGTCAAGCGGCATTTATGCAATTTTTTATCAATCAATTTTTTATCTTGAATTTTGCCGGAAAATTGAATATAATAAAACCCTGTTCAAGCTATGTTTTTTTAAAAAAATGTTAAAATTTTAAGGACCGTTGTGGGCGGGCAAAGCGAAGCCCTTCAACGTAATCGGTTTATAAATTTTGTAAGATAACTTATGCACATTCAATATAGAAAATTTAAAAGTTCAGACGGCGATATGGTCGCAGAACTCGTGCAATGCCTTTACCGTGAAGATCCGAGCGACCGGCCGGTGCGCTTGCCTCAAATTCTAAAGACTTTAGAACGGCTTTCCACATATCCCGAGCTCGGCTGCGTAATGATTCTGGAATGCGGCGGCGAAATTGCCGGCTACTCGATTCTTATTAACTTCTGGAGCAATGAGTTCGGCGGAAACGTCTGCTTCATCGATGAGCTGTATGTAAAAAAAGAATTCCGCGGCAAAGGCTTAGCGAGCGGTTTTATTAAATATCTGGCCGGCATTAAATTTGCCGATTCGGTCGCGCTGCGCCTGGAAGTTACTCCGGATAATATAAACGCGAGAAAACTCTACGAAAGACTTGGATTTAAGCCCCATAAAAACGATACTTTAGACCTGGAATTTTAATTGCAGTCATAGACAGGTTCTATTTCAAAGATTATTATCAAATATC
>JAKPTH010000049.1 GCA_029571125.1 bacterium | reverse complement strand
CAGCCCCAACAGGACGAGCCTGCCCATCAACTTAGTGCCAAGATCGGTCTTGAGCCTTTCGAAAGCCTCCGCGTAGCTTGCGCCGTATTCGCTGTCCTGAGCGAGAAACATTCCGAAGAAGTAAAGGTTGCAGAATATAACTACCATTACAAGGGCCACGATAAGCAGAACCGTTCCAATAAAACGGGTCTGAAGACCTTTTTTGATAAAATAATGCTTTCTAACCAAATCAAACACCTCTTATATTATTTATTTTTCAATTTTTTAAAAACGCCCGGCATAAGCTATTTTTGAATATCTTCGGCGAATTTCTGGAGCTTTCTGAGCATATCCTTGGAAGTGCCTTCGATGTAAATCCTGAGCACCGGTTCGGTCCCCGAAGCGCGCACCAGGACCCACGAACCGTCTTTGAGCAGGAATTTATAGCCGTCGACGTCGTTGATCGAGTTGACTTTAACGTTCATTATGAACGAAGGCGGATCGACTTTGAGCTTGTGCATGATGCTGTTTTTCTGCTCGTCGTTTTTAAGGTGAATGTTAATGCGGTCGGTATAAACTTCGCCGAACTCGTCGAGCAGGTTTTTATATACTACCGACAGCGGCTTATTTTCAATGGCCGCCACTTCGCAGGCGAGCAGGTTGGCGAGTATGCCGTCTTTTTCGGGAATATGCCCGAGGATCGAAAGGCCGCCGCTTTCTTCGCCGCCTATAATTATGTTTTCGGAGAGCATTTTTTCACAGATATACTTAAAGCCGACCGGCGTTTCGTGGACGGGGATATCGAATTTTTCGGCTATTTTATCGATAAGGTGTGTGGTGGCCACGGTGCGTACGACGGCGCCCTGGAACTTTCTGCGCTTGATCAGGTGCAGGAATATTATTGAAATAAGCTGGTTTGGGGTAAGGAAGACGCCCAGGCTGTCTACGACGCCGAAGCGGTCCGCGTCGCCGTCGGTCGCAAGGCCCAGAGCGAGCTTATTGTCTTTTACGATCGAAATCAGCTGCGAAAGATATTCTACCGAAGGCTCCGGCATTCCGCCGCCGAAAAGCGGATCGCGCATATTGTGGATGACGCGAACGCTGATCTGGTTGCGGGATAAAAGGGCGTCCACGTAGTTACGGCCGGTGCCGTAAATCGGGTCGAACGCTACCGCCAGCTTGGCTTTTTTTATAGTTTCAAAATCTATGAGAGAAGTGATTTTTTCGAAATAGTCTTCGCTGGGGTCTATCTTTTCGAGCATCTTTTCGGCGATGCCCTTTTCGATGGATTTTTCGAGTATTTTTTCGTTGGGCATTATGGTCTGCAGATTGCTTTCGATCTGGGCGGTTATCTGAGGGCTGGCCGGCCCGCCGTATTCGGGTATGAATTTCATGCCGTTATAATAAGGCGGGTTATGCGAAGCGGTAAGCATTATCGCGCCGGCGGTATTTCTTTTAACCGCAGTAAAAGCCGTGACGGGCGTTGGCGCGTCACGCTCCATGAGCAGGACTTTGATGTCGGCTCCCAGCAATACGCGTGCGCATGTTTCCGCGAATTTATCGGATAAAAATCTTGTGTCGTAACCTATTACGACGCCTTTTGAAGCTTTCTGAGCGTCTTTTACATATTTAGCGATCGCATAGGCGACCATTCTCACGTTGGCGAAGGTGAAATCTTCGGCCATTATGGCGCGCCAGCCGTCGGTCCCGAATTTAATTGACATAAGTTTCTCTCCTTGTTCAGTAATTGACTTTATTTACATTTCAATGAATCCGCCGGGGATCAGTATTTAAGTTTATGCTTCTGCATGGCTTTATGATAAAGCGCGACGTACTTATCCGCGGAAGCTTCCCAGGAAAAATCGCACTGCATTGCGTTTTTAACCAGGACGTTCCACATCTGCTTGTTTTGATAGATAACCAGGGCGTGCTCTATGCACTTTAAAAGGGTGGTTTCGTTGTAATCGGTGAATGAAAATCCGTTTCCCTGCTGAGTGCGCGTATCGAAGCCGCTTATGGTGTCGGCGAGGCCGCCCGTGGCCCTTACGATCGGTATGGTGCCGTATTTGAGCGAAATAAGCTGGCTGGTGCCGCACGGCTCGAATTTGGAGGGCATCAGGAAAAAATCGGAGCCCGCGTATATCTTGGATGCCACGAAAGCGTCGAATTTAAGGAAGAAGGCGCACTTTTCGGGATAGAGCTTCAGGAAATGGTAGAGCATTTCGATATACCGCTGTTCGCCGGTTCCGAGCAGCA
>JAKPTH010000024.1 GCA_029571125.1 bacterium | reverse complement strand
AGCAGTTAAAAGTGGAATCCTGCGATTCCATTACGATAATTCTGAAGAAATCCTCCGCGGAAAAAAACAATTCCTTATACGTTTTAGTTTTATCGAGAAATATATCTTCGGGTGTAACGATAGGACCGTTAAAACCGTTATTTTTATATAAAACGTCGTTGCAATATATTTTTTCCGGCGTTTCAAAACAAAAATCGGCCCCGAGAAGGTAAATCGTACGAAACTTCATGCAGCGGGCGAATATATATGCCATTACAAGAGTGCTGGGCTTTTTTAAAATTTTAGGGATATGCGGCGTCAATTGCACAAAATTATTTAAAACAGTTTCGTCTTCGAAAGGCGCGTAAAAATAAAGCTCGGACTTAATTTTAGAGAAAAGCTCCGGCGGCTGGAAAACGTTGGCGACCACTTTAAGGTCTTTCGTGGGGAATCCGGAAAACAAATCCTGCACAGATTCCTGCGTATTCTGAGTGAACACGAAATTTGGCTTTATCCCGTTTTTCATAAGAGGATTCAGCGCAGAATCGGTGCATATGATGACTACTTTCTGCTTATGTTTTTTTATATTTTCTATATCAAGGTCCAGCGTGGGCCCGGCGCCGACTATAAGGCATTCCTGGCTCTGCCATTTCGGATCTTTATACAATATGTCGACGTTCCTGGATTTGTTGATAAGCGCGGCATTGGCGCAGTAATTGTTCATCCATATATCTTTATTTGCGGCTATATCAGCCTTATTCATCTCCAGGATTTCTTTTTTGTAATGATATTTAGTTTCAGGCTTTACCTCATGCACCGGTATGAACTCTTCCATTAAACCAAAACACCGCCTTTATTCATTTTTAATAATATTACTTATCGTCGGCGCCGTCTTTATTGACGGTGTGCCTCAATTTCCATTCTCCGTTAACCCTGGTCCAAAGATGAGGCGAGCGGAATTCGTTGCATAATTCGAAAAATCGTTCCGGCTTCAATCCTATATAATCCATAACTTCGTGAAAATAACGGTCCGGAAATTCGCCGTCGAAACGTTTGACCAGCGCCATGCCTTCTTCGCGCGTTATATGCCGGTTGCGTATTTCCTGCGAGGCGTCGTAAGTGGCGCGGCCTATGCCGAATTTAATAAAAGTGGTGTAGTAATGCAGATCGTCGATCTTATCGTCGATGCTGTTGTATTTGCTGTAAGTGCCCTGCGTGCGGAACGGGCGCGCCTGAAAGCCCGTGTTTTCGACGGCGTAATAATAAACCTCCTGCGGCGTCCATTTGACATAATAGCCGAGGTAATGCACTTCGATTTTGGACTTTTCCAGTTCATCGACCGCGGCCGGCAGAAACGCCATCAAGTCGGCCAGATCTACGCCGTGCTTTTCGGTTAGTTCGCGGACGGAAACTCCTCCCAGATAGACCTCGTCGAGATTGTTCATCGTATAATAAGACCTGTCGCGGAGCGAAGTGGCGTTATCGGCCACGGGATTGCCGTATTCCGCCTCGTTCTCTCCGTAGAATATAAGAGGAATGTTATATTTAGCCGCTATCTTGGGCGCGAGGTTCTTCTGGCCCAGAATGAAAGTCTGGAAAGGATGCAGAAGATTTTCAATCGAAAACCGCGTTAAAAGCTTCATGACGCGGCCATTTTGTTTAAAAGTGATATTGTCGAACCCGCCGACCTCTATCCAGTTCTTGAAATTTTTATAGCCGTAATCGGTATAAAGCAGGGGCGGCCAGGTCACCGTAAGCGGATGCATTCCGTATTTATACTTTAAAAGATGGGCGGCATAAGCGCTGTCTTTTCCGCCGCTGCCGGGCACTACGCAGTCGTAGTAACCGTCTTTACGGCGGTAGCGGTCGAGAAGACGCAAAAGCTCTTCTTCTCTTTTATTCCACTCGATACGTTCCTTGGTTTCCGAGGCGCGGCACGCATCGCAGATTCCTTCGGAGTCGATATTCATAGAACGGTGCTTTTTATTTTTGTCATGCCTGAATTCCACCGAAGAAGCCGGACGTTGATTAGACATCACGCATTTTTTGCAAAAAACGACCTTTTCGGGAAGCCCGTATTTTACTTCGAGCCCGGTTTTGTTATCACTCATTCTGCCCTCCAGCATTAATTATATTCGCCCATTGCCTATAAATTTCAAGCCCGCGCACGCCGCTTTTTTCCGGATGATACTGGCAGGCAAAAACATTGCCCGCGGAAACGCTCGAACAATATTCGACGTCTTCGTATTTGGTTAGAGTGTGTATTAATGATTCGTCGTCCGGAACGCAGCAAAAAGAGTGTACGAAATACATATACTCGCCCGCGGAAATACTCTTCAGCGGCGAACGTCCGCCGCGCCACAATCCAATTTCGCCTCCGGGAGGATATATGGAATTCCAGCCGACCTGTGGCACCTTATAATTTCCGGTTTTTAAAGTCGTAAACTTTTTAACTCCGCCCTTAAATATCCCTATGCCTTCGTGGGCGCCGAACTCTTCGCTTTCGCTCATCAAAAGCTGCATCCCAAGGCAAATTCCCACGAAAGGTTTTCCGGACGCAATAAACTCGCGGATCGGCGACACCAGGTCGAACTTATTAAGGCTCGCCATGGCGTCGCAAAACGCCCCGACTCCTGGAAGAATAGCGGCGTCGCTGGCCAGAAGCGCTTTTTTATCGGAAGTCACGAAATAATCCAGACCCGCATGTTCGCATGCGCGCTCCACGCTGAAAAGGTTTCCCATTTCATAATCTATTATAGCGACTTTCGCCATGTTAAGCGGCCCCTTTCGTTGAGGCAAAATTTTGCCTGCACATAATAGCGTTGGCCGTTAAGGCCGATTTTATCTCGCCCAGACTCGAAGGCTTTATCAGGCCGAAAGTTTTACGGTTTTTAATGAACTCCAGATTGCCTTCGCCGTGCTTTTCCATGGAAAATCCGTCCGATACAACGTATCCGTAATGCAGTATGGAAGCCGCGGCCACGGCGTCGGCCCGGCCCTCCTTTATCACGCCGACTATATCTTCAGGCTTCCCGGGGCCGCCCGAAGCAATAACGGGAATGGCGACGGCTTGCGCCACCATTTTTACGAGTTCTATATCGTATCCCGAGCCGGTACCTTCGCGGTCGACTGAAGTAAGCAGTATTTCGCCCGCGCCCAGCTCTTCGGCTTTTT
>JAKPTH010000018.1 GCA_029571125.1 bacterium | reverse complement strand
AGCTGCTTGGATATGGAAAGGCCGAGGCCGGTTCCGGCGTACTTTTTAGTTAAAAAATATTCGCCCTGCTCGAATTTATTGAATATGGCTTCTTTTTTAGAATCCGGAATGCCTATGCCCGTGTCTCTGACTACGAACTCGAGCTTTACCGTTTCCGGTCCGTTTTCTATTAAATTTAGCCCTATCTCAATAATCCCTTTTTCGGTGAATTTTATGGCGTTGTCTATTAAATTGGTCATAATCTGCTCGAGTTTGGCTTCATCGCCGATAACTTTTTCTGGAACGCCTTTTTGCAAGTTGTAATATAATTTTAAATTCTTGCTGCACGCTCTGATGTTAAAAATGCTTATCAGCTTGGCATAAAGGTTATAAAGGTTAAATTCGTCGTTTGAAATGACGATTTTTCCGGCCTCTATCTTTGAAATATCGAGTATGTTGTTTATTATTCTTAAAAGACTATGCCCCGATTTTTTGACTAACTCGAGAAGCTCGCGGTGTTCGCCTTCTATTTTATCGTCGAGAAGCAGCAGGTCGGTAAAACCTATGATTCCGTTCATCGGCGTTCTCAGCTCATGGCTCATATTGGCGAGAAAATCCGATTTAGCCTGGCTGGCTTTCTCGAGCGCCGCGGTGCGTTCGCTCACTTTTTTCTCCAGCACGGCGTTTTGATCGCGCAGCGAATTTTTCATATTTTCAAGCGCAGAAGAAACTTCTTCGAGCTCGTCGCCTGTTTTAATTATTATATTTTCATCGTAATTTTCCTGCTTGATTTTTTCGCTTTTTATTTTAACCTGCTGTAGGGGGATTAAAACGTTTCTTTTAATTATAAAAACGGTTAAAAATATAGGCACGGCTATCAGCAGCGCCCAGAAATAAGTTATATTTCGTGCCAGGTTTTCATGAGAAGCTTTTATGCTTGAAAGCGGCACGCTCACGCTGATGCCGCCGCCGATATCGCCAACCTTGTATCCATGCGCGGCATGGCATTTTAAACAAGATTCCTCTATGTAAAAAGGCGCGATATATCTGAAGTAATCTTTATCTTCGTGAAATTTTTCGGAATACGTCCATAATTCTTTGACGCCTTCGCTGAATTTTTTGAGGGCCGCCGCTTCAAAGCCGTCCGGCGCGTTAAGCGGGTTAACGTTTTTGAGGCTGGTTATTTTAAATTTTACGCCGTGTTCATTTTTCCATGTCATTTCACCGATTTCGCGGGTCATGAAAGCCGGGTTCCTTAAAGTGTATTCTTTGCCTTCACTGTCTTTTAAATTGACTTTAAGGCCCGGAATAGATTCTAAAATTTTACTCGGAACGATGCCTTCTTTTCTTTCTACATAAATTCCGCCGTGTTTTGTCACCCACTGCCTCGTTATTACCTGATTGTTAAAAACGCTTCGCGCTGAAGCCAGGCAGAACGCTTCCATCTGCGCGTCGTTGATCCTCGAAAGATAAAAATAACTGACCGCGCCTATAATGAGTAATACGGTAGAAAGATATATTATAATTTTATTTTGAAGTTTCATAAATTTCACCAAATTATTAATAATTGTTAATAATTCATTTTATTGACATATAACAAATGTTTATCTATGATGGAATAAAAATCTTTTTCTGAAAGAGGTTTTGATAAATATTCACAAGCGCCGGCCTCTATAAATTTTTCGCTGTCTCCTTTAAGCGCATAAGCCGTAATGGCTATTATCGGCGTGGAATAGTTTTTATGCCCCGAACCGGGCGCCTTTACCATTTTTATTATTTGCAGGCCGTCTATATGCGGTATCTGTATGTCCATTAATATCAGGTC
Organism: bacterium; assembly: GCA_029571125.1. Classification (GTDB taxonomy): domain Bacteria; phylum Muiribacteriota; class UBA9980; order UBA9980; family UBA9980; genus UBA9980. The sequence goes on along the minus strand of JAKPTH010000018.1, from coordinate 7,966 downwards.
GTATTTATTTTTTTCCAGTAACGCAAAAGCTTCGCTTCCGTTTGAAGCGGCGTCGATATTATTTATTTTTTTCTTTTTAAGCAGAATTTTGACGAGTTCGCGGCTGATGTGGTCGTCTTCTACGAGTAAAATTTTAACATCGTCAGCCGCGAAGCGGACCGTCTGTTTTTCATCTGCGCCGGCTGCCGGCGTTTCACAAGCGCCGCTTATATCGAAAGCTATATTGATATTGAATGATGAGCCACGGCCTGACTTGCTTTTCACGGAAATTTCGCCGCCCATCAGATCGGTAAGGTTCTTTACTATTGCAAGTCCCAGGCCTGTTCCGGAGTATTTTTTTGTAAAAGAGTTGTCCAGCTGATTGAAGCTTTCGAATATGGCGTCGATTTTATTTTCTGGTATTCCAATGCCGCTGTCTTCCACGGTTATTTTGAGTTTAGATTTCAGGCCGGTATTCTCCAGTTCTTCTACGCTGATTTTAATAAAACCTTCGTCGGTGAATTTAATAGCGTTGCTCAATAAATTTGCCACTATCTGACGAACTCTTAAAGCGTCTCCCATAAGCGCATAGTTTATTTTTTCATCTATATAAATTGAAATTTTAATATTTTTTCGCTCGGATTGGACGGACAAAAGATTGGCGGTGCTTTCTATTAATTGCCCGATATTGAATTTTACATATGCCAGCTTTAATTTTCCAGCCTCTATTTTTGAAAAGTCAAGTATATCGTTTATTATTTCAAGCAGATGATCCGCCGAAACTTTTATAAAATCTAAAAATTCGGATTGCCGTTCGTCGAGATGCGTCGATTCGAGAAGGTTTGAAAAGCCTATAATGCCGTTCATAGGAGTTCTTATTTCATGGCTCATATTGGCTAAGAAAAGACTTTTGGCTTTATTAGCCTCTTCCGCCTTTTGTTTAGATTTGATGAGCTCTTTTTCTATGTTTTTCCGGATGGTTATATCGGTAAAGATAACCGCGAATTTGCCATGCTCAGGGCAAAAGGCGACTACTTCAAAATATTTGTCTAATTCTACCGCATAATTTTCGAACCTTAAAGATTCTCCGGTCAAGGCTACTTTGCCGTAATTTTCGATCCAGTAAGGCTCGGTGTCGGGCAACACTTCGAGAACGGTCTTCCCTAATATGATTTCACGCTTTAATCCGGTTAGCTCTTCGAACGCCGGGTTTACTTCGAGAAATTTGTAATCTACGGCCTTGCCGCTATTATCGCAAATTATTTCGTGCAGCGCGAAGCCGTCGAGCATTTTGCTGAACAATAAGCTGTATTTTTTTTCAAGCTCTTTCTGGTTGGTTATATCTACGTGCGTGCCGATCATTCGCGATGGTTTTCCGTCGTTATCGTATTCGATTACGCACCCTTTCGCCAGTATCCAGATTAAACCGCCGTCTTTTTTTTTCATGCGCATCTGCATTTCATATAATATTGAAGGATCTTTGAAATGCTCGGTAATCTTATATTTGGCCGCCGGCGCGTCTTCCGGATAAACCAGGCTTTCCCAGTTAGAAAACGACGATTCTATTTCAAAAGGCTCGTATCCCAGCATTTTATAATAGTTGGCGTTCCAGTAAAGTTTATCGTTTTTAATGTCCCAATCCCATACCGATTCATTGGCCGCTTCCAGCGCGAGTTTCAATCTCGATTCGTTTTTTTTGAGCCTTTCACGGTCTTTTTTATGTTCGGCGATTTTATTTAATTTAAAGCCCAGCAGCGCATCGCCGCCGCTGAATGTATGCGGAATATAATAAATATTACGGTGCAATTCGTTACCGGCGATTAAAAAAGGATGAAAGTCCATGAATTTAAGTATATGTTCCGAGCCGATAAGTTTTTTGTTAAAGCAGCATAGAATGCTTATAAGATTTTGCGAATAAAAATCGTTGTCCGCCGCTCTCACGCAGGCAAAATCACTTATTTTATCCGGGAAACCCATGATCCATGACATTTCGTTTACAACCGATATGCCATGATAACCTTCTTTTTTAGCGGTTTCGTTTTTGCCGGTCAAAAAATTGTGGTAATATTCGTGATCTGATAAATTGGTTTCGTCGAAAATAATTTTTGAGTCTATGAAATCTATCGTGTCCGGCTGAAAATGGGGAAACGATGAATCGCCGCCGGCGAATTTATTGATTTTTCGAAAAACATCGTTTTTGGAACGTTCTGAAAGGATATATATTATTTTGTTATTGTTTTTAAGCCCTTGAAGTATAAAGCCGATAACCGCGCTGTAGTAATCGCCGTCGTTATCGTAAATGTGAAGGATATGGCTTCCTTCTTTTATGGCGTTTGAACTTGTAAAAGATAACGGATCAGATTCGCTCATAAAGCCCCTTTTAAATACGCTTAAAGCAAAAACTCGATGCGGTGCGAACTGCCTAATTATATCAAAACTTGACTTTTAAGTCAAGTTGAAATAGTTTTACTGAGTAAGCATTGCCGTTTTTTTAATATGCCGGAAGTTCAACATAAAATGTGCTTCCAGAGCCGTTTTGACTTTCAGCCCATATTTTTCCGCCGTTTTTCGCTATAAATTCGGCGCAGAGAATAAGGCCGAATCCGGTTCCGGTTTCGCCGCCGGTCCCTTTCCTGCTTACTTTTTCGGATATTTTGAAAAGCTTGCAAAGCGTTTCTTCGTCCATTCCTATTCCGTTATCGGTAATTGAAATCAGCACGGCATTTTCTTTTAGCCGGCCGCGGCTTTTATTTTTCCGTTTTCACGGCAATATTTTACGGCATTTGATATAAGATTGCGTATAACGGTTTTTATCATCACGGAATCGGCCCGCGCGTTTAAATTTTCGTCTATAACGCATGATAACTCAATCTTTTTTGAATCGGCGGATCCTTTTAACAGGTCCATACATTCGCATAAGGTATTTTTTATATTTACTCTTTCAATTTTGACGACCGTTTCGTTTTTCTGGCTTCTTGCCCATTGCAGAAGATTATCGAGCAGGAGCTTAATGTTTTTTAAAGAGTTCGAATGGTATTTGAAAAATTCTGACAGCTGGCCTTCCGGCAGTTCGTTTTGATTATCGGCAATCATATCGAAAAATTTCGAAGCGCTGCCTACCGGCCCTTTCAGATCGTGGCCTATTATTGAAAAAAGCCTGTCTTTAGTGGCGTTTAAATCCTGAAGCTTGATTTGAGTCTTTTTTCGCTCTGTTATATTCCTGCTTATAAAAAGCATATATTTTTTTCCGCCGTAATAAATTTTTGATATTCTTGTTTCTAAAATTAAAGGCGGCTGAGACTTTCCTTGATAAGTAATTTCAAACGAAATATCGGCGGAGTTTTTTAATAATTCAATGTTTTCGTTAAGAATTTTAACGCCCTGCTCGTCAAAAAGCTCTCTAATATTCAATTTTCCGGCTTCTTGTTGAGAAATTCCGTAGCCGTTTGTTGCGGCCCTGTTAATGTATTCTATGTTCCCGTTTTCATCGGTCAGAAACACGCCGTCGGCAATGATGTCCAGCATAGCCGATTTTAATTTAAGATTTTCTTCGGCCCTTCTTTTTTCGCTGATGTCAATTCCAAAAGAAATATGTGCTGTCTTTGAACCGTCGTCTATAAGCGTGACGCTGTGCCATAAAATAATTTTGGTTTCGCCTGATTTGGTGATGAGAGGATTTTCATACGAGGCGGGAATTTCGTAATTTATGATAAGCTCGTTGACGTTTTTCCATAGATCCGTGAACATTTCTTTTGGCAATATCTTTTCAAGCCAGTTTTTTCCGATTACTTCTTCGCGGCTGTAGCCTGAGATTTTTTCTGCTTCGGCGTTAAAAATTATAGCGTTTCCGGCGTTGTCTATTCCGACGATCATCATATTGGCCGTTTCGATCAGTTTGCTTAAAAAACTTGTTGTGTCGATCATTAAAAACCTCTTTTGCATTGTAAGCGTGCCGCGCCATATATGATAAAATATTTTTCAAAGATAGCCTTATAATCCTCGCGGTTCCGCGATGCCGGAAAGCCTATGCCTTATCATTTCGACGGTAGCTTTTAAAAATTCGGGTTCGAAAGGCTTCTGTATATATGCGCAAGAGCCTACCGCCTGAGCTTTTTCAATTATCTGAGGGTCCGAATAGGCCGATATATAAACTATGTTAATAGGCGGATCGTTCGTTTTAATTATTTTCGCCGCTTCTATTCCGTTCATTTTTCCCGCAAGGAGTATGTCCATGAATAAAATATCGGGTTTCATCGTTTTGGCCATCTCCACCGCGAGCTCGCCGGTACTGACCGTGCCGCCGACTTCGCAGCCGTAGCTTTCGAGGCACAATTTTAACAAAAGCGCCGCCAGCGACTCGTCTTCGACTATTAAAGTCTTTAATTTCATTAACAGCTCCTTTTGATTTGATAGTAATTTATTTATTGCCTTTTTTTATGTGTTACGTCTATTAGAATGAATTGCAGAAAGCTGATTTTATTAAGCCTGAAATACATTAGATGCACTTCGGCGTCCCATAGGGAGCCGTCGGGACGCTGATGAAGCCATTGGAAAGTAGCGGCGCCTTCGGTTATGGCGCGCTGTATATAATAATGAGCTTTTTCGGCCGAAGGCGTTCCGTCGTACTGAAACTGCGCGGAAAATTCAAGCGGCGTTTTGCCTATTACGTCCTTGACGGAAGAAAAGCCGTAAGCGGATACGGCCGCCGGATTGCAGTCCAGATATTTAAAAGTAGTGGAATCCATCAGTACTATCGGAAGCTTGAAGCTTTCGAACATTTTGCTGCGGAATGTTCTGTGTTCGAGAAGCTCGGTTTCCGTGCGCTTCTGCTCGGTGATGTCGCGGCCCTCGGGTATGAGATAGATTACTTCTCCCGCGGCATTTTTAATGGGTTTTAATGAGAAGTCTATATTTCGAAGCTGCCCGTTTATGTCGTGATGTGTAGTTTCGAGGCGCACCGTTTCTCCCGCGGCCGCTTTTTTGACGGCTTCGCGGACCATCTGCATCTGCGCCGGATCGTGCTTCCACCACTGCGTTTCCCAGAAAGCAAGGCCAAGAACCCTGTCTTCGGTGACTCCGGCGAAATCGAGGGCGGTGCGATTGACTTTAAGCAGATGGCCGGCCGTATCGAGAATGCCCATGAATTGAAAAGTCTGATTGAAGATCATTTGCTGCATTTCATAAGCTTTAGCGAGGTCCGCCGCCTGCTGTTCGAGCTTTAATTCGGCCTGCCTGCGTTCGGTTATATCGGTGCCTACGCCCAGGAAAAAATCGAATTTATTTGCGCGCAATATCGGTATCGCATGCCACTCGCATAAAAGAACGCGGCCGTTTCTGGCAAGAATCCTGTTTTCATTCATTATTACATGCGTATTGCCCGTCACTTTTTTAAAAACGTCGCGGAGCGTTTCCCTGTCTTCTTCGGGTACGAAAGTGGAAATATAATTTTTGCCGATGACTTCGGAGGCTCGGTAGCCAAGGGCTTTAAGCATGGACTCGTTCATCATTATGACGGAACCGTCTTCTTTTATGGCTACGAAAAAAGCTGACGAACGCTGGACAAGCGTCTGGTTGAAATCTTTTTCAGCGCGCAGCGCTTCTTCTTTTTCTTTTTCTTTCTTGCGCGCCTCGAAAAGCCTGAACGCCATTTTTACGCCCGCTATAAGAACAGTTTCGCCGGTGTTTTTAACGATATAGCCGTAAGAGGTTATGCCTTCGGTTTTTTCTACCACTTCGCGTTCCGTGTGCGACGAAAGAAATATCAAAGGCAGTTCCCTGATATTAAGTATGGTTTCCGCGGCCCGTGTTCCGTCTATTCCGGACCCCAGATTAATGTCCATAAGAACCATATCTATTTGAAGAGCCGAAGAAATTTTTTCGATAGCCGCTTCGCCGGTATCCACGCATATAACGTCGAAGCCGTAATTTTCGAGAATGGCCGTCTCGAGAAAAGCCGTGGTGGATTCGTCTTCTACGAGCAATATCGTTTTTCGCATTTCTTTTATCATAACTTAAGGTTAATAGTTAAACTCTTATTTCATACAATGATTTTTTAAATTTCAGCTCGCATGAAAATCCCTTGCCGGATGAAATTGAAAAACTCCCCTGCAGCTGGTTTTCAATGATGGAAACTATGGATTGAATACCCATCCTTCCATCCCGGCGAAAATCGAAGCCGGACGGAAGCCCTATTCCGTTATCGCTATAATTTATGTCGATGTATTTTTCAGGCGTAAGCTTTATATCGAGTTTGATTTTACCCTGCGAGCCTTCAGGAAAAGCGTATTTAAAAGTATTCGAAAACAATTCATTGATAACCAGGCCGCACGGAATGGCTATATCTATGGTTACGCTTATTTCTTCCACGTTCAATTCGAGTTCTATCTGTTTGGAAATAATGCCGTAGCTCTTTTCAAATAAGGCGCATAGATCGTGTACATACTCTTTTAAATTGATATTTGAAAGATCGTTCGATTCGTATAATTTTTTATGTACAAGCGCCATGGTGCGTATTTTTAAATCTATTTCCCTGAAGGCGCTTATTGCTTCGGAATTATTTGTCTGCGATGAATAAAGCATAAGCATGGCGCATATTACCTGCATGTTATTTTTTGTGCGATGATACAGCTCTCTTAAAAGCGCTTCTTTTTCGGCGAGCGACGCTTTCAATTGTTCTTTTTTTTGGGTCAGCTCATCGATTGGAACCATTATTGTCATAAACCTGTCCAGCGTTTTATTGACGCCGTCAATTATTTTTTTGAAATCGCCCCTGTGCTTAAGTATGTCCGCCCTTGTATTAAATTTGCCGTCGATGGCATCGTTCGCAAGCTTGTTGGCATCGTCGATAAGAAGCGTTATAGCGTCGATGCATTGGTTCAAGTTATTTTTAATCTCTTTAAAATCGCCTTTATATTCATCAGTGATCTTTTGAGGAATGTCGCCTTTTGAGATTTTATCTACGTATTCCGCGGTGACGTACAGGGGGACCATTACGGCGTCTAAAGTATTATTAATTCCCTGCACGATCGGTTTGAACTCAAAATTAGTTTCTTCGACATTCCCCCGCACGTTGAGCTTGCCTTCGAGAGTGCTATTGGTGAGTCTGGTGCAATCGGCAATGAGCCGGTTCAATATTTTACCGATGCCGTCCGCGATCGAGAACCCTATTATGAGCGACATGATAATCGCTCCAGCGATTATATTGAACATAGTTGAAAGGGCGGCGTTGCAAACGATGGTATTTTCATCGGATTCCCGTTTTGCCGCTTTCACGTTGATTTCTATCATTTTGTCTATTTGCGCATCGAAAGCGGAAGCAGCCGTATCATATACGCCATGGAATAAATCTTGAGCTTCTTGCTTTTTGGCCGACTTTACAAGCGATACAATTTTGAATAGTTCGGTAAAATAATTTGTTTTCAACTCGATGAGCTTGTTATAATTAATTTCATCTTCAGCGTTGATCAACGTTGCTTTATAATCGTAACAGTTTTTTTCGACGATAGCGGATTCGCCGCTTATTTTTTGCGCCAGCAGCTCTATTTCGCCAGTCTTGCCGCATCTATACAACATATGCCAGACATAGCCCTGTATCGAGCCGTTCAGGTTCGCGATGCCGGCTATCTGGCCGAGCGGAAGGGTCATTTTTTCATAAAGCCTTGTACCTTGATCATCGAGAAAATGCATTTGGACGTTTGCGTAATATCCCATAAATCCCATAATGAAAGAAGTGAAAGCGACAAATAAAAAGATTTTGGTTTTGATCATGATTTTCATAATTTATCCCTTTAATTAAGAATAATATCAGTTTGCCCGGCCGAAGAAATTTTTTCGATAGCCGCTTCGCCGGTATCCATGCATATAACGTCGAAGCCGTAATTTTCGGGAATGGCCGTCTCGAGAAAAGCCGTGGTGGATTCGTCTTCTACGAGCAATATCGTTTTTCGCATTTCTTTTATCATAACTTAAGGTTAATAGTTAAACTCTT